>JAITPS010000233.1 GCA_031289325.1 Candidatus Methanovirga meridionalis | reverse complement strand
ATAATTCTTGAGTTCCCAATATCTGTAGGAGTAACCCAAATATATTTACCATTAGCAAAATTATTTTTATTTTTTGTAGAAGGAGTATTCCCAGTTATTATAACCCCTACTTCTCCTAACCTTTTTTTTTCCCAGTCAGAATAGCTATTCCCCTTTTCATCCTTGAATCTTAATTTTTGAGAGAATATTTGTTGCATGATTCCTTTTTTATAACTATTCCATAGTTGATGTTTGCTTTCTAAAATAGCTATTTTTTCATCTACTTTTGATAGGAACTTAGCTATTTTTTCTTGTTCTTTAATTGATGGTATTCTAATTTTTAGGTTTTTAATATCTTTTGAACTGACTGCATCAATTGTACTTCCTTGTGAGTATTTTACCCATTTGTTTTCTAATTTAAAATGTTGTAAAAAGAAATATATGAAAAAATGAGATTTTATTGCACAAACACCTCGTCCAATACATGCTTTGAATTTGTTAATAGCTAAATCACCAACAGGGGCTCGAACAGTCATTATAATGTCGTTAGGATCAGATTTTTTTGTTATTTCTGTTGTAAATATTCTTGGAACTACATTTCCACAAATTAAATCTGCATTTCCTTGAATTAAAATAGTATCATCATGATTTTCAGTATAATATTTGGAGGATGGAGATTGTCCCATTGTAATTTCTGAAATATCTCCCAACTCTTTCTCTTCCCAACCTTCCGTGAATTCTTTAAATCTTAGTTTTGGTTTATAACCCATAAAATCACTTTTTTTTGATCAAACTTTTTTTAAAAGTTTGTCTTTAAATCTTAGTTTTGGTTTACAACTCATAAAATCACTTTTTTTTGATCAAACTTTTTTTAAAAATTTGTCTTTAAATCTTAGTTTTGGTTTGCAACTCATATACTCACTTAATAACAGTTGTAACAATGATATTATTTTTTATAAAATTAAACATATTATCACCTAAATTATCTTATCTTTTTAATAGTTTGTTAGATTCTTCTAAAAATCTGTCAAAATCAGATTTATAAGTTTTATCTTGCTTTTTTCTAAATTTAGAATATTCTTCTTCAATTATCTTATCAACAGATTTTCTACTTATTTTACCTTTGTTTTTTAAAACCTCATAATTGTTAAATTCTAGGAATTTGTCTAATCTTTCTGCCCAATCTTTCATATACATAACTCTTTGTTCAATCGCTTGGTTTTCTGCATAGTCTAAGTACATCGAAACAACACGATTTAATTTTGATAATTCTTTTTCATTGAGATAGTTTTTAGCTATTTTAACATCATTTGGCATTATTTTACCATCAGGAGCTCCCGACCATGTAGTTAATCCCATGTGTGATTTTTCACTCCCTATTCTTTTGGATATGATTTCTGGAGCAGTGTATCCAGAAACCGCATAATGAAGCTTATTTTGAACAGCTTGAAAAAATTCTTTAGTTATTTTCGCATCTTTATTGTAGTCATAACTTGTTGCATAAATATCAGCAATCTTTTGATAAAATCTACGTTCTGATGATCGAATTTCTTTTATTCTTTCAAGTAAACCATCAAAATAATCTTTGCCAAATCTTGTTCCATTTTTCAATAATTCATCATCTAAAACATAACCTTTGACAATATATTCTTTTAGAATATCATTAGCCCATTTTCTAAATAATGTTCCCTCTTTTGTACCTACTCTATAACCAATAGCTATTAAAACATCAAGATTATAGAATTTCAAGTCACGATTAACCTTTCTTCCATTTTCATTTTGAACATGTGCAATTTTTGCACTAGTTGAATTTTCGTCCAACTCATTTTCACTGTAAATATTTTTCAAATGTTTAGTTATTACAGTTCTATCTACCTTAAAAACTTCCGAAATTGTTTTTTGAGTAGCCCATAATGTTTCATTGTCAATAATAAAATCAGCAGAAACTGCACCCTCATGACCTTTATAAAATAAAGTGGTTACCAATATATTTTTTTTATCCATAAATGCATCCCCTCCCATAACTAATAAAAAAAAAGTTTTTGATCAAAGTTTTGTTTTAAATCCTTATTTTAATTATTTTAAAATTCTAAATGTTATGTTTCCTTAAAACATTCAAATATGTATTTTCAAAAGAGTATTCTCATTTTTATATTTTTAGAATGTTGGGGATTTTATTTCTAGTTCTTTACAGTATTTTTCTATTTCTTGATCTACTGCTTCCATTTGTTCTTTATTCTTTTTTAGTTTACCTATTACTTCATCTAAGTCTATTGGTTCTTCTTCTTCAAAGGTATCCACATATCTGGGGATATTTAAATTATATTCATTTTCTTTTACTTCATCTAATGTTGATAGATGTGAGAATTTTTCTATCTCTTGTCTATTTTTGTATGTGTCTATTATTCTATTAACATCTTCATCTCTTAGTTGATTTTGATTTTTTACTTTTTCAAAGTTTTTAGATGCATCGATGAAAAGTATGTTGGCATTGTGGGTTCTGCATTTTTTAAATACTAAGATTACTGTTGGAATACTTGTTCCATAGAATATGTTTGCAGGTAATCCTATTACTGCATCGAGATAGTTTTTATTTTCTATTAAGTATTTTCTTATTGTTCCTTCTGCTGCTCCTCTAAAAAGTACTCCGTGTGGTAGAACAATTGCCATTGTTCCGTTTTCATCAAGATGATAAATCATGTGTTGGACAAATGCAAAGTCTGCCTTTGATTTTGGGGCTAATTTTCCATAGTTAGAAAATCGAGGATCCTCTAAAAATGTGGAGTCTCCTGACCATTTAGCTGAAAATGGAGGATTCGCAACAATTGCTTCAAAGGTGTCATCTCCAAATCTATCGTTTTCAAGTGAATCTCCTTGTTTAATGTTAAAGTCTTCATATTTCACATCATGCAAAATCATGTTCATTCTTGCTAAGTTATAGGTGGTTTGATTTAATTCTTGACCATAAAAATCAGATACCATTGTTTCTTTAGATACTCTAAGTAAGAGAGAACCTGAACCACAAGTTGGGTCAAATGCATTTTTAATCTGTTTTTTATCAAGTGTGACTATTTTAGCTAATATTTTAGATACTTGTTGAGGAGTATAAAATTCACCTGCTTTTTTACCTGCACTTGATGCAAATTGTGATATTAGATATTCGTATGCATCCCCTAAAATATCTTTTTCTTGATCTGCTAATTTAAAATCAATTTCACTTAAATGTTTCAATATTCGGCTGATAAGGTTATTTTTATCTTTAACAGTTCTTCCAAGTTTTGATGAGGTTAAATCTACATCTTCAAATAGATTCACAAAGTCTTCTTCACTTTCATGTCCTTGTGCTGAGTCTCCAATTTCATTTAATGCTTTGTTTAAGTCATCTAATAATTCTTCACCATTTCTTGCTTTCTCCACCATTTCAGGAAATAGATATTTAGGTTTTAGGAAGTATCCTAATTCATCAAGTGCTTCTTCTTTTAAGTCCTCAGCTAAATCACTTTTTTCAAATGCTTCTTTAAAGCTTATTTTTTCGTTTTCAACTGATAGGGCATCATCAACACATATTTGAATCTTTTCAGATAAGTATTTGTAAAAAATAAAACCGAGTATATAATTTTTAAATTCATTTGCATCCATGTTTCCTCTAAGTTCATCTGCTATAGCCCAAAGTTTACTTTCTAATTTATTTTTATAATCACTCATAATAACTCACCTACTCCTTTAATAATTTTGATAGTTTATTATTTTATTAATCATTTCATTTACTATTATTTATTATACCATTAATCAATTTTTTAATATTTTATCATTTTTAAAATATAGTGGATAGAATATGGAATAATGTTTTCAAGTGAAGAAAATCAAAGACAAACTTTTAAAATAAACCCTCATAGATCATGTTTCTAATTAAACAAGTTCGATAATGAGGTTTTTAAAAATAAAAAATGACTAATGGATTTTTATAGTCATTTACTCAACTTTTATTATATGATAATAATATTTTTTATTCAATTCATTATTAATTTAGATGAATTGTTTTTCACGACAATTTTTCCTCATTTAAGAGGTTGTAAATGTTTGATTATAAGCTATAATTAAAAAAATTATAATTCATATTTTTAAGTAGGTAAATTAATTCTTCTAAGTTGAAAATAAATTTTCAACAATAAGATATTTAAAATATAGTCAGTATGATAAAGTTCTTAAATTTTGGATGATAAATTATTTAATTTTAAATATAATTTTATAGAAATCTATAATTTTAAATTTTAAATAATAAAAGTACAATTTGATTAATATAATTAATTATAAATTAATATCTTTTAGTAATATTCATTTTTAAAAAAATCATTTATTAAGAACTTTATCAAACCCATTATATTTGAAAAAAATTTAGGATAATAAACTCTTTAAATCTTTAATTAAAAATCATATTTTACAGTAAAATCCCTAATATTATTTTTTAAGCTTTTTATTAACTCTCTTCTTTCTTTTAATCCAATACCTTTATCTATAAGATATTTTTTAGTTTTATCTGTTCTCATTTTTCCAGAGTATTCATATTCATCGAGAAACTCTTTTAAAATATTTTCATCTAAATCATCTTTTTTAGCCATTTCTTTAAACTCTTCTTCTCTTTTTTTGTTCACATGTTCCTCAAAGTACTCATCAATATCCTTTTTATAAACTTCAGGAAGTATTCTATTTATAAATTCTTCGATTAAGTCTAATTTACTTCTAAGTTCATAACTACTTTCAATAAGATTAAGAATGAATTTTTTATCGTTAATAAAAGAAGTACTTTCTGGATCTAACTCTCTTAATAAATTAAGAATGTATGCTACATTAATGTCATCCTTTCTAATTAAATCCACTTCAAATTCTACATCATCTAAAATAGATTCTTTCTGGATTTCTTCTTTATTCTTTTTGACTTTTTCATAAATCTCCAAATATTTACTTTGAAAATCAGTGAATTCTTGCTCATCAATATCTAAATCATTGAATTCAAATTCTGTGAAAACTTTTAATCTATTCAAAACTCTTAAAAGAGAACCAAAAGCTGTTACAAAGTTTCTTTCTTGATTTTCATCTTTAAGTTCTTTATCTACAGTTTCAGGACTTGTAACAATCATTTTAAACTCTGTTAATGTTTCTTTAAAATCACTTAAATACTCCTTATATGATTTCATTAAAATATCTTCAATTGGAAAGTTGTTGGAAAATAATTTAATACTATCATCAGTAGCTTCTTTTAAGTCTCTAAAACAGATTATGTTTCCATGGGATTTTTTATCGTTATAAATCCTATTAGTTCTTGAATATGCTTGAAGTAAACCATGGTATTCTAAATTTTTATCAACATAAAGAGTATTTAATAGCTGACTATCAAAGCCTGTTAAAAACATGTTTACAACAATTAAAATATCAATTTCTTTATTTTTAAACCTTTTAGCTAAATCCACATAGTAAGCTTGAAATCCATTGTCTTTAGTTGAATATTTAGTTCCAAACATATTGTTGTAATCATTGATTATTTCATCTAAAGTTTCTCTTGAATGTTTTTTATCAACATTCTTTTCAAAATCTTCATTTGAATCAAATGAAAAAATTGATGCTATCTTCAAATCATATTCAGGATTATCAACTTTTCTCTCCTCAATTTTCTTTTTAAAGATAGTATAATATTTTTTCAATACATCAATAGAACTAACGGCAAACAATCCATTAAATTCTCTATTGTGTGTCACAGCATCATGTTTTTCTATTATAAAATCAATAATCTTCTCTAAACGATCTTCTGACTCTAAAAATTCTTTTCTATTAATATCTTGAACTTGTTTATCAGAACTACTTTTTAAAGCAACATTTCCTCTATACTCCACTGAAAATCCCAATACATTTTGATCATGTATTGCATCCTTAATAACATAGTCATGAAGTTTTTCACCAAAGATATCTTTTGTTGTTCTGTTTTTATTAGCATTTTCAGCAAATATTGGAGTTCCAGTGAAACCAAAGTATTGAAGGTTGGTAAAGAATGAAGTAATCTTATTGTGCATATTTCCAAATTGACTTCTATGACATTCATCAAAGATCATGACTATTTTTTTATCCTTAGACTTAGCTAAACTTTTTTCTCTTTTA
Source organism: Candidatus Methanovirga meridionalis (assembly GCA_031289325.1). GTDB lineage: Archaea > Methanobacteriota > Methanobacteria > Methanobacteriales > Methanobacteriaceae > Methanovirga > Methanovirga meridionalis. The sequence goes on along the minus strand of JAITPS010000233.1, from coordinate 1,135 downwards.
GAGATAGCTTTATACAACTTTTGAATTGTTGTGATAATTAATTTATTTTTATTATTTAATTGTTTAATAAGAGAGTTAGTATTTTCAGTTCCATCCACTGAATCCTCTGCAAAACTATTAAATTCTTTAGTTGTTTGATAATCGAGATCTCTTCTATCCACGACAAAAATTATTTTATCAACATCTCTTTCTTGTTCAAGTATTTGGGAAACTTTAAATGAGGTTAGTGTTTTCCCACTTCCAGTGGTGTGCCATATATATCCATTTAAATTAGTGTTTAAGACTCTATCAACAATAGCTTCAACAGCATAATATTGGTATGCTCTTAAAACCATTAAACTTTTTGTTGTTTGGTTTAGAACCATATATTTAGAAATGAATTTTGATAGTTTATAAGGATCTAAAAAGTCGTCTACAAAGTCAGTTAATTTATTTATATTTTTATTCTCTTTATTTTTCCAAAAGAAAGTGAAACCATAGTTTTGTTCCTTGTTGTTTGCAAAATATTTTGCATCAACACCATTACTTATTATGAATATTTGGATATACTGAAATAATCCATGATAAGAATGATTTTGATATCTTTTAATTTGGTTGAATGCTTCTTTAAGACCTTTTCCTCTTTTTTTCAATTCAATTTGAACTAATGGAAGACCATTAATTAATATTGTAACATCATAACGATTTTCATATTTTCCTTCTAAGGTAATTTGATTAGACACTTGAAAATTATTTTTGCAAAAGTCTTTCTGATTAAAAAATTTAATGTATGTCACTTCATTATCTCTAATAAGTTCGTACTGATCTCTAAGTTTAACTGCCTTATTAAAAATGGTTCCAGATTCTAAATGGATTAAAATCTTCTTGAATTCTTTATCAGTTAATTCAATATTGTTATATTTTTCAAGTTGAAGTTTAAAGTTATTTTTCAATTGTTCTTCATCATTTATTTTAATGTTTTCATAACCCTTCTCTTCAAGTTGTTTTATTAAGGATTTTTCAAGTATATTCTCCGATTCGGTCACCATAATCCCTTCATTCATATAAATTCTTTTTAATTAATATAAATTCTTTTTAATTAATATAAATTCTTTTTAATTAATATAAATTCTTTTTAATTAATATAAATTCTTTT
>JAITPS010000216.1 GCA_031289325.1 Candidatus Methanovirga meridionalis | reverse complement strand
AAGTTGAAAATTAATTTTTATGATAACATTTATAACTGGGAACAAACATAAAGTTGAAGAAGCGAAAGAAATATTTAATAATTTTAATATTGAATTTAAGTATATGGACTTGGGTTATTGTGAGCCTCAAGGTACATTGGAAGATGTGGCAATAGCTGGTGCAAAGTATGCTTCTTCAAAATTAAAAAAGTCTGTGATTGTTGAAGATGCTGGTTTATTTATTAGGGCATTGAATGGGTTTCCTGGAACATATTCTTCTTATGTTCAAGAAACTATTGGCAATACAGGTATATTAAATTTAATGAAAGGCTTTGATGATCGATATGCTGAATTCAGGTCGGTGATTGGATATTGTACTCCCAAAACCGAACCCAAGACTTTTCTCGGGCATGTCAAAGGTCAGATAGCATTTCAAGAAAAAGGAGAGGATGGTTTTGCTTTTGATCCTTTATTTTATATTGAAGATAAAGGTAAAACTTTTGCTGAACTTTCTATTAAAGAGAAAAATCAATTTTCTCATAGAAGAAACTCCTTAAAATTATTTATTAATTGGTATAAAGATAATTTTACTGACTAATTTTCGCTTGTATTTAATGTTTTAATAGCTATTTACATGAAGTTTTAATATATTGTTAAATAGATAGAATTTAAGCATGGTAATATTTTAAATACTATTAATTACTACATTTAATTTCTATTTATATCAAGTTTATTAATACTATAAGTTCTGTGAATAATTTTTAGGCAATTGAGTATTTTTTAGGCAATTTAATGTTTAAAAGCAATTGAATATTTAAATTTGTATCTAATATTGTTTAATTTTAAATTTCATTTAATTTAAATTTTATTTAATTAATTATCATATTTTTTAAATTTTGTTTAAAAGTTAGAAAATTTTTTTATTTCACTTTGAAAAATGGATTTTTTTAAATTTAAATTATAGTGTTTTGATAAAGTTTTTAATAAATAATTTTTCTAAAAACAAATACTATTAAAAAATATTAGTTTAAAATTTACTTATATTATTTAAAATTATTTTATATTAATTAGAATTTATTTATTTTATTTAAAATTCATTTATATTAATTAAGATTTATTTATATTAATTAAGATTTATTTATATTATTTAAAATTATTTTATTTTATTTAAAATTCATTTATTTTATTTAAAATTCATTTATATTAGTTAAAATTTATTTATATTAATTAAAATTCATTTATATTAATTAAAGTTCATTTATATTAATTAAAATTTATTTATTTTATTTAAAATTATTTTATTTTATTTAAAATTTATTTATTTTATTTAAAATTCATTTATATTAATTAAAATTCATTTATATTAATTAAAATTTAAAATTATAGGTTTTTATAAACTGATGATAATTAATTAAATCATTAATGTCTTAATGAATATAGTTAATGTCTTAATGAATGTAATTAATGTCTTAGTGAATTTAAATAAAATTTTAATCTAAATTTGGAGGATAAATTATGACAAGACCAGAATGGGTAATGTATTCAGATGAAGAAATTGAGGAATTGATTTTAAGATTTAATCGTGAAGGAAGAACTGCAAGTGAAATAGGAATTATTTTAAGAGATACTTATGGAGTTCCAAGTGTTAAGAATGTTGTTGGAGAAAAAATCACAGCTATTTTAAGGAAAAATGATCAAGCAGGAAATTATCCTGAAGATATACTGAATTTAATTAGACGAGCTGTTAATATTAGAGATCATATAAAAGAAAATCCCAAAGATTTACATAGTAAAAGAGGATTAAACATTATTGAATTTAGAATTCGTAGATTAGGTAAATATTACTCTAAAGAAGGGAAATTATCTGAAGGATGGAGATATGATCCAAAAGAAGCAGCACTCCTTGTTAAATAGGGCAAATATTGCTTGTGATGTCTTAAAAAAACATTTATCTCAAGAGGACATTGTAAGAATCATATCTCATAATGATGCCGATGGTTTATCAGCAGCAGGAATAATAGCTAATGCTATTAAAGAGGAGGATGGTAAATTTCATGTGACCATTCTTCCAAGACTTAAAGAAGAAAATATTAATCAATTAAGAAAAGAGAGATATAAGCTATTTGTCTTCTGTGATATGGGTAGTGTTTTTTTAAAGGATATCAACAACTTTAAATCTGATGTTATAATATTGGATCATCATATACCTGATGATAGTGAAGCTAAAGAACATATTGTTCATGTAAATCCTCATCTTTTTGGAATTGAAGGAAGTAAAGAAATAAGTGGATCTGGAACATCTTATTTAGCTATTAGAGAAATGAATAAAAAACATTTAGCTAATTTAGCATTGGTTGGTGCTTTTGGTGATATGCAGTTTCAAAATGGTTTTATAGGAGTTAATTCACTAATTTTAGATGAGGCTAAGGAATTTGGTGGCTTAGAAATTCATGATGATTTAAAAATAGCTTCTAAAAATAGTGAATCGATTTATAAATCAATAGCTTACACTTTCAACCCTGGATTACCTGGATTGACTGGAGATTTAGAGGCTTCTATGGCATTTTTAGAAAGGATGGAATTATCTTATGGAATTAAATTCTCTGATCTTGAAGGTGAAGAACAAGATATTTTAAAGGATGAGTTAATCAAAATTAATCCAAAAATTTTCGGTGAAGTTTTCACAACACCAAAGGAATCACCTGAACTTAGAAATTTAGAGGATTATGGAAGTATATTAGATTCCTGTGGTAAAAATAAAAAGTTTGGTTTAGGAATTAGTTTATGTCTTGGTGAAAGAGAAAAGGCATTGGATGTAGCTGTTAATTTACAAAATAAATATAGAAATCAGCTTATAAAAGGTTTTAATTGGATTAGAAAAGAAGGGGCTGTTGAATTGGATAATATTCAGTATATGTACAGTGAGGATAAAATTATAAAAACACTTCTTGGAACAATTGCTGGTGTTGGATTATCCATTAACCTTTTTAATAATAACAAACCAATTATTGGGATGTCACGATTTCACAATGATATAAAAATATCTGGAAGAACAACCAGAACCCTTGTTGATGCTGGTGTAAATCTTAGTACTGCTCTTCAAAATACTGCAATTAGTTTTGGTGGTCAAGGTGGAGGTCATGATATTGCTGCAGGAGCAATGATCCCATTTAAAGAAAAAGACAATTTTTTAAATCTACTCAATGAAGTAATTGGAAAAGATTTAAATAATTAAATCTACTTAATAAAGTAATTAGAAAAGATTTAAATAATTAAACCATGCCTTTTTTATAAAATGTAACTGAGAAAATTACAATAATGGTGTTGAATTGGAAATAGAAGGAATATCAATTAATTGTCCAGTTTGTAATGGAATAAAAACTGCACAATCAATAATTAAAACTGAGAAAATACCTTATTTTGGTGAAGTAATGGAAACCTCAGTTGTATGTGATGTATGTGGATATAAACATGCTGATGTTATAGCCTTAGATCATAAAGATCCTGTTAGATATGAAATAGAAATATCTAAAGATAAATTATCTAATAGAGTAGTTAGATCACAATCTGCAACTGTTTCAATACCAGAACTTGGTATTAAAGTAGAACCAGGACCAAAATCAGAAGGTTATATATCCAATATTGAAGGAGTTTTAAATCGATTTCAAAATGGAGTAAAACAATCTTTAATATTGTTCCAAGAAGATGAAGCTCAAAAAAATGCAAAAAATATCCTTAAAAAATTAGATAAGCTATTAACTGGTGAATTAAAAGCAGATTTAATTATTGAAGATCCTTTTGGTCAAAGTAATATTGTTGGTCTTGAAGTGAAAAAAAGACCATTAAGAAAAGAAGAGTTAACTAATTTAAAAAGTAGTTTCAATATAATTGATTCGGATAATGAATAAAAAAAAGCTATTTTATAAAAAATTTATCATGATTCTTAAATTTTTTTTATTAAGTTACTTAATTTTATAATATTAGCTCATGAAAAATTTAGGAGAATTTACAATTATAATATAAATCAAAATTTAGAAGTGAAATAATGGTTTTAAATGAACAATTTAGTAAAAATACAGCTATTAAACGAGTTGTTGCTATAATTCGACCACAAAAACTAACCGATGTTAAAGATGCTTTAGTTGAAATTGGTTGTGATGGAATGAATGTTAATGAAGTCAAAGGAAGAGGAAGGCAATTAGGAGTTAAAGAAAAATATAGGGGTTCAAGCTATTGTATTGATTTAATTCCAAAAATTCGTATTGAAATTATAATCAATGAAAAAGATCTTGATAAGGTTATTAAAACTATTGTCCATAGTGCAAAAACTAATGTGATTGGAGATGGTAAAATCTTTGTATCTTCAGTTGAAGATGTTGTTAGAGTTAGAACAGGTGAAAATGGAGTAATAGCAATTTAATTTTTTCTTTATAGTAGTTTAAATATGATAAAATAAAACATTAATATAAAATAATTTTAAATATTGATTTTTATAATTATTTAAAAGTTCAATAAAAATGTAAAAAGGAGAATATAAATGTATACAGAGAAAGTAATGGATCATTTTCAAAATCCAAGAAATGTTGGAGAAATAGAAAATCCGTCTGGTGTGGGTGAAGTTGGAAATCCTACTTGTGGGGATATGATGACCATATACATTGATGTTGATGAAAATGAAATCATAAGAGATATAAAATTTAAAACATTTGGCTGTGGAGCAGCTATTGCAACAAGTAGTATGATTACAGAGTTAGCCATTGGAAAAACACTCGATGAAGCTTATGATATTAGCAAAAGTCAAGTTGCAGATGCTCTTGATGGACTACCACCAGTTAAGATGCACTGTTCTAACTTAGCAGCCGATGCATTGCAAGCAGCTATTGAGAACTACAGATCTAAAAAGAAAGAGTGAATAATACCAATCAAGCATTATCTCTAATTCATTTAGTTTAGTCATTAATATTACTTAAAATTTCAAATCATGGATTTTAATGAAATAATATTTAAAATTAAGTAATTCGATAAAAAAAATTTAATCTTAAAATTTAAGAACTTTTCTATAATGAATATATTTAAAAAAGTAAAATATTGATAATATGATGAAATTAGATCCTCATATTCACAGTTCTTATTCAAAAGATTCTCAAAGTAATATTAAAGATATTCTTAAACAAGCCAAGAAAGTTGAATTGGATTTAATAGCTATTAGTGACCATGACACTAACAAAGGTTCAAAAATAGCTATTAAATTATCTAAAGATATTGAAGGAGTAAGTGTTATACCTTCGATTGAAATTAGCTCTAATAAAGGTCATATTTTAGGCTTTGGAGTTGAAGAATTAATAGCCTCTGATCTTTCTCCAGAAGAGACAATTGATAAAATACATGAATCAGGTGGCATTGCAATCATTCCCCATCCTTACTCAATTTATAGGGATGGTTTACTAACTAAAATTGATTATAAATCTATTAAATTCGATGGAATCGAGGTTTTAAATGCAAGATTTATTTTAGGTTTTTCTAATATAAAATCAAAAAAGTTGGCAGTTAAGAATAATATTCCTGAATTTGGTTCAAGTGATTCTCATTTCATTGGTTCAATAGGAGATTGCTATACTGAATTGGATATTAATTGTGTCGATGATGTTTTTGATGCTATTAAGAAAAATAAAACTAAAGCTTTTGGAAAAAGAACATCAAATTATTTAATTGCTAAAGAAGTTTTTAATAAGAAAATTAGAAGAAAATATTGAATTTTTTATTAAAATTAGGATAATCATTAGATTTTGTTTAAAATTCATTAAAATTCAAGTTAGATAATATTTAAAATTAAATAATTTAATAAAAGAATTTATTATTCAAAATTTAAGAACTTTTCCAAAATTTAAGAACTTTTCCAATTGATATAATTTTTTTATAATTTTTTTATAATTTTTTTATAATTTTTTTATAATTTTTTTATAATTTTTTTATAATTTTTTTATAATTTTTTTATAATTTTTTTATAATTTTTATAACAATTCTTTTATAATAATAAAATATATATAAAATGTTTATAAAATAAGATAATATTATAAAAGTTAAGATTTAGTTTAAAATTTTAATTAAAAATCTACTTTAAATCAATTATTAACTATAATAATCTATTCTTTTTAAAAATAAATGATTTTATGATACTTTGTTAATAAGTTAAGTCATGATATAATTAAAAAAATCATGATATATAGTGTATGAAATAATGTTTTTAAGTACAGAAAAACTTCGTTTTTCTAATTGAACAAGTTCAATAATGAATTTTTTAAAAATAAAATATAATTATTAAATTTTTAATTAAAAAAATTATAGTTATTATTTTTAAAAATAAAGAAATAAAAATTATTATTTAAAAAATTAATTTAATTTCAAT
>JAITPS010000202.1 GCA_031289325.1 Candidatus Methanovirga meridionalis | reverse complement strand
GTCCTTATTCTAATCTTTCACTTAGAGGAAGGACAAAAATTTTCTTAAATCAGATTGAATCCAATAATCCAGGAACTAAAAAGAAGATAATGGATTCATTTAAAGAAATGTTTGATATTAATCCAACCAATGCCACACCTAAAGATTGTAATAGGTGTGGGGAACCTTCTTCATCTGATATTTGTATGAGTTGTAAAATTAAGGATTTCATTAAAAAAAGCAGGGAATAATTCAAAAAAGGTGAATTGTCTTAATAAGTGAACTGTGAATTTTCTTAATAGATGAACTGTTCTTAATGTTTCTTTTTTAAGATATAGTATTTCTAATCTATAAAAAAACCAATGAATATCTTTTTTTAATGAACTTTCTTATTTTCAAAGTCTTGAAGTCTTTCATTGATGGATTTCACAAGAAAGTCTTTAGCATTTTCTAATTCTTCTATACTTCCAATTAATTTAGGACCGAATTCTGTGTGTTTTAAATTAACATCAAAGTTGTTAATTACATCTGCTAACATTTTTTCTCCAACACCATTTGGAAGTTTCATTTCATAATCCATAGAAACATCACACTCAATATCTTTAGTTTTATTAATACAATAATTTTAAGAATAAATAAATCATTTTCCACATTATTATATTGTTTCTCTCAGTTTTATATTAGATTATCATATCACATATAGTCATATAAAAAGTTCTTAAATTTTAAATGATAAATTTTTTTATTAATTTATTTAATTTTAAACATCATTTTATAAAAATCCATAAATTTAAATAATATAAATAAAATTTAAATAATATAAATAAAATTTAAATAATATAAATAAAATTTAAATAATATAAATAAATTTTAATTAATATAAATAAATTTTAATTAATATAAATAAAATTTAAATAATATAAATAAATTTTAATTAATATAACTAATTATAAATTAATATCCTTTCAGTAATATTCATTTTAAAAAAAATCATTTTACTAAGAACTTTATCAAAACCTACAATTAAAATTTAAAATTATAGATTTTCATAAAAGATGATAAATCAAAGAGAGTTAAACAAAAGAAAATGAACTTAATCATGCTTAACAATATAAATTTAGGTATTGTTTATTAAGTAATTTTAATATTCATTCTTATATTTTTCAATCAAGGAAATTCCCCATTTAGCCATTTCTTTAGCATTTTCTTTAGATTTTGATTCTGCAAAACATCTAAAAATTGGTTCTGTTCCAGATGGTCTGATAATAACCCATCCCTCTTCTTTAAAAATTTTAACCCCATCAGTAGTATCCACTTTAAATCCTAAGGTTGAAACTTCTTTTGATATTTTCTTTAAAACATCTTCTTTTATATCATCAGGACATTCAATTTTCATTTTTTCATTGTAATATTTTGGAAGTTCTTCTATTAATTTAGAAAGTGATTTTTTCTCTTTAGCTATTATCTCTAAAACTTTAGATGCTGAAAGTGCTGCATCTCTTCCATATACAAAGTCGGGAAATATTAAACCACCATTTTCTTCGCCACCGAATAGACCATCTGTTTCATGAAGTTTTCTTGCTACAAGAAGATCACCAACAGCTGTAGTTATTACTTCACCATTATATTCATTAGCTATATCATAAATAGCTGTAGATGTTGCAATGGTTGTAACAATTAACCCACCATTGTTATCTTTTAACATTTGTTTTTCAACTAAAGCAAATGTTTTATCTCCAGGTATGAAGTTTCCTCTTTCATCAATAAAGATTGTCCTATCTGCATCACCATCATGAGCTATTCCAACATCTGCACCAAGTTCTTTAACCATTTTTATTAAATCTTGAAGATTTGCTTCAATTGGTTCTGGATTTCTCCCTGGAAAAGATCCATCTGCTTGGGCATTTAAAGTTATTATTTCACATCCAAGTTTTTCAAATAGATATGGGGCTGTAAAACAACCTGCACCTGATCCACAATCTACAACCACTTTTAATTTAGCTTTTTTAATTGCATTAACATCTATTCTTTTGATAACTTCATTTATGTACTCATCTATGATTTTATCTTCGTGATATAGAAGTTTAATATTATCCCAGCTTACTCTTTTAGGATTTTTATTGAAATATAATTCTTCAACAGCTAAATCCATGTTCCTATCGATTCCTATTCCAAATTCATCAACAAACTTAATACCATTATATTTTGGGGGATTATGGGAGGCTGTTATAATTATTCCACCGTTATAATAGTTACGAACTGCATATTGAACAGTTGGAGTTGGTAAAATCCCAATATCAACAACTTCACAACCTGAGGATAATAATCCAGCTACTATAGCATGTTTTATCATAGGCGTTGATGTTCGTGTATCTCCACCAACAGCTATTCTTCCACCAACTAACGATCCATAACTTGCAGCCAATAAAGATGCAAATTCAGGGTTTAAAATTTCATTAGCCACTCTTCTAACACCAAAAGTACCAAATAATCTTCTTTTACTCATTATATCACCATTAAATAAAGAATAATTTTATTAATTTATAAAGAATAGTGCTTTATTAAATTATTAATGTATTTAATTTTATTTTTTAAGTATTATAATTTTAAAATTATAGTGGATTCAATGAAGTTTTTAATAGATGAAGTTTTTAATAGATGAAGTTTTTAATAGATGAAGTTTTTAATAGATGAAGTTTTTAATAGATGAAGTTTTTAATAGATTAAGTTTTTAATAGATGAATTTTTTAATTTA
>JAITPS010000154.1 GCA_031289325.1 Candidatus Methanovirga meridionalis | reverse complement strand
ATTTACCAGCTGCTGAATCTATTATGAATTTTATTATTTTAATTGTTGTTTTATCGGCAGGTAATGCAGCTTTTTATGCTTCTACAAGAATACTCTATTCACTTGGAAAAGAAGGATTCGCACCAAAAAAGTTCATTTCAAGTAAAAATGGAATACCTTATTTTTCAACAATAATCTCATTGATCACTGGGATTGTATGTATAGTAATTGGAATAATAGGTTATGAAGCATATTTGATTCTAATTAGTGGAGTAGGAATAAGTTTTCTGCTCTTATGGTCATACATTGGATTAAGTCACTATCGTTTTAGAAGAGCATATATAAAACAAGGTTTTGATTTAAATGAGTTAAAATTTAAAGGAAAATTATTCCCAATAAGTTCAATAATAGTTATTTTTTCTTCTATTGGAATGTTAATCTACAATCTAATTTCAGGTCTCTACGACAATTATATAAGCACATTATATTCATACATTCCAGTTGTAATATTCATTACATTATTCATATACTACAAATTAAAATATAAAAGTAAATTTATTCCATTAGATGAAATAAATCTTAAAACTATTAATAAATAGCTATTTAAAGAATATTTTTCATATTATATTGTAGAAATTTAAATTTTTGCAAAAATAATTATAGTGATGTAAAAATGTTGTAATTAATCATTACTTTTGAATATTGTGGTTTTGATAAAGTTCTTAACAAATAACTTTTTTAAAAATAAATATTATTAAAATATATTTATTTAAAATTAATTATATTAATTAAAATAAGTTTATATTATTTAAAATAAGTTTATATTATTTAAAATTTGAAATTATGGATTTTTATAAATTAATATTTAAAATTAAATAATTTAATAAAAAAATTTATCGTTCAAAATTTAAGAACTTTTTCAAGAACTTTTTCATAATGACTGTATAAACATTATTCCATACATTATAGCTTAAAATTACTTATCAATAACTATGTTTTTTACAATAACATCCTTACCATTTTTAACAAGCACTTTAAAATTTCCACATTTCGGACATCTTGAGGTCGGAGTGTATGGATCTAAATCAGCATTTTCAATTTTTCCATCAAACCCACATTTCGAACATTCAATTTCAATTAGGACTTCTTCAACAATGAATTTAGCACCATTAGCTATTGTATCTTCACTTAATACTTCAAGCATGAAAATAACTTGTTCACTGTTAAGCATGGCCATTTTTCCTATCTCAACAATTACCTCGATAACCTTATTTGCATGATTTTTTTCTGAGCTTTCAATAACAGAATTTAAAATACTTTCAGCCATGGATAATTCATGCATAGAATTCACTTTTATATGGGATTTTCACATTTAATATAAAAATATCAAGTTTTAATCTGTTGATAGGTAATCTTTTCTATAATCTCTAAGTTGAGTAGGTTGGGAAAGGTTATCATTGTTATTATTATACTTTGTATTGTTATAATTACTTTTATTGTTTTTTGCATTGTTATTATTATACTTTGTATTGTTATAATTATTTTGATCATTATAATTTTGTTGATCATTAGTGTTCACGGGTTTTTTAGATTGATATCCATTCAAATCCCGACATTCCTCTAAAATAGCATCTAAATGTTCATATTCATCATATTCATCACTAACAACTATAACATGAGCTGGAGGATGAATAATTTTAACTTGCATAATACTTAAAGTAATATCTTCTTTTACAAAAAAAGAAGTTGCTGCTTTTGATCTACTTCTTAATGGAACTTTTAAAATTTTTTCTACTATATCGTCTGCAATCGCTGCACTAATAACTTTAGGTTTTGATATAAGTTTCAATTTTGCATGACGTTCAATGTCTGCAATTGCATTTAACAATTTAGAGTTATTTTCTCCACGAATTAAAATTAATGCCATATCATCACATATTTGTTTTTAATATTTATAATTAATCAATTTTTTAGAATAGAAAAATTAAAAATTTTTCTATACTTTCTTTGGAGATAAAGTGAAATCAAATACTCACTAAATTCTCCCAGTTTGTTCAAAAATAAGCAAAAATTAGAATTTTTTTTGTTAATTTTGATATTAATTATGTTCTTTTGTTAATTCAGTTTTTTATAAAATTTTCTATTTTTCAAGTTATAAAAAATTTTTTATTTAATTTAAAAAATTTTCTATTTTTTAAGGTTAGAAAATTTATAATTTTATTTATTTTAAAAAACTTTCTATTTTTTAAAGTTAGAAAATTTATAATTTTATTTATTTTAAAAAATTTTCTATTTTTTAAAGTTAGAAAAACGAAGTTTTTCTTTATTTTAAAAACTTTAGTTTTTATCATTTATAATATTTGTGTTGTTAAACTATGTTTATTTTATTATTTAATATTTAAATTATTATTTAATATTTAAAATTATTTAATATTTTTAATATTTAAAGATAAAAATTAAATTTAACAAAAACACAATGATGAATTATTGTTTATAATATATTTATAACAAAATTAAATATTATAACTAAATTAACTATTTACTAATAAGATATATAAATACTTGTTTTATTTATTGTATTAAAGTATATATTTAATGATTAAATCTATTAAAATTATAATAATTAAATCTATTAAAATTAAAATTTTACTTTCTTTGGAATGATTTTATTATCATTGTTCTAAATACTATTAAAAGAATTAGAATAATACCAATGACAGTTTGTATGTTGCCCATTACAGTAAGAATAAATGGATTTATAGGCAAATGCCATGGGGGAGATGTTCTATATTCTAAAAGAGGAGTAAAATATACACCAACAGCCCTCAAATCTTTTCTAACATTAATATCTTTTGGTTCCACAAAATTCACACCTATAAGTAAACCACTTCTAATAGCTGCATTAATTGAATCTGTAATAGCATTACTATCATAACCATTTTTTCTAACAGATGATTTAACAATTTCAGTAGTAGTTTGAGGAATTCCAGACACTTCAGAATAAACTGTAACAGATGTTGAATTATCTGAAGAATAAATTGCATTTTCCAAACTCTCATAAGCATAAATGGTATTTAAAGGTGTGCCATCAATAGGACATGTAGTATAACTATTCGCTGCTGGATATCCAATATTCCAACCACAATGTGGACAAATTTTTGTATACGGTTGACTAATTGGATAACCATAACTATCTAATTCTGTAGGTGTAAACATATCCCCTGTTGTAACACCAGTAATTAAGTTAAGTGCTCCCCCACCGTGTTCTTCACCAGAATCAATAGAAACTTCTTTAAACACATTTCCCATGATCGTTGTCGCGGAATAACCATCTCTTATCATTTTACCAATATTTAAAGCTGTTTCTTCCCGTACCCTGGAGGCTGTTCCATACATAGGATTACCTAAAGAATTTCTTAAATGAATAATAGCTCCTTTTTTACCTTTAGGCAAAGTTGCAAGACCTCCAGCATGTGGAGTCACACTAATATCCCCATTATCTTCCACTTCCACAACATATACCTCGAATGAACCGCCTACAGCAATACCAATATCTGTTCCACCCACTAAAATACGATCTTCTGAACTTGCCACCGATGCGGCTTGAGCTGCAGTACCACCCCTACTTAATGTAATAGCTGCATTAACAAGAGAATGCAACCTTAACTCTTCTGATCCTTCACCTCCAGATAAAATAGCATATTTGTGAAGTTTAGACATTGAAAATGTAGATTGAAACATGTTTTTAGCATATGACATACTACCAGCAGCAGCACCATTTAAATCATTACCTGTGGGGTCTGTAATTATAATAACATTCATGGTTGCAACTACATTTCCAATTACTAAAAAAAACAATAAAAAAAACAATGATAAAATTAATAGCTTTTTTTTCAAACTATCTCCTCTGTTTTTGTTAATATGAAATATAGGTTAATTGATCTGATAAGTTGAATTTTCATTATAACGAATTGCTCCTGCGAAATCTTCGACAACATTTACAACAACAATTCCTGTTTGATTATCTACTTTAACATCAGCAGCTACAATAGGCTGAAGTTTAGTACCTTGAATTGTTGACATTGTAGCATAAAGTTCAGCATTACGTATGGCATCATCTAAAGGCAAAGATCTTTTAGAAGTTATTAGTATATTTCCTTTTATATAACTACCAACTCTAAAACCAGCATTTGCAACATTTTGTTTTATAACATCTATTGAAACAATATCATTGCCTTTGATCATGATTCCTGTAATTGGAATACCATCTGTATCCTGATAAGATGAAGCAAATGAGACATAATTAATCAATCTTCCTGAGAAAATCAGCATGAAAGCAAGTAGTAATATGATTAATGTATCTCTTCTAACTTTTAAAAACATAATACACCATTTAAATGTTGTACTTTAAAATGATTAATGCATACCAGAATTCTTATTTACTAATTATAATATTCTTTTACTAATTATAATATTCTTATTTACTAATTATAATATTCTTTTACTAATTATAATATTCTTTTACTAATTATAAAATTCTTATTTACTAATTATAAAATTCTTATTTACTAATTATAAAATTCTTATTTACTAATTATAAAATTCTTAGTTATTATAGAAAAGTTCTTAAATTTTGAATAATAAATTTTTTTATTAAATTATTTAATTTTAAATATCATCTTATAAAAATTCATAATTTTAAATTTTGAATAATATAAATATAATTTGATTAATATAAATAATTTTAAATCAATATATTTTAATAATATTTATTTTTAAAAAAATTATTTATTAAGAACTTTATTGAATCCACTATAAATTATTTAATTTTAAATATTATGTTATCAAAATATATAATTTTAAATTTTAAATAATATAAATTTATTTTAAATAATATAAACAATTTTAAATTAATATCTTTAAATAATAATTATTTTTAAAGTTATTTGTTAATAACTTTATCAAAACCACCATAATTATAATATTCTTATTTATTAATTATCATTTTATTAATTATCTTATTTATTTATTAATTATAATCTTAATATATTAACTTATAAAAATATATATTACTTATAGAAATATTCTTAAATTTCAAGTATGATTCTTTTATTAATTTATTCAATTTTAAATATCGTGAAAATCTATAATTTTAAATTTAAATGTTGAATAATAGTTATAAAATTATAATAATACTTATAAATTATAATTTAGTAAAAAAATATATATTAATAAAATAAAATGACAAATAAAATGACAAATGAATTAATATAAGGATAATTAATATAACTATTAAATGTTTATTAAATCAAGAAGATGAATTAATTTATATTATTACTTTATTCATATTTATTATATTTATATCTTCATATAATATGAATAAAAATCTATTAAAAATAATGAAAATCTATTAAAAATAATGAAAATCATCATACCAATAAATAAATAAACATTGAAGTGATTGCTATGGGAGTAAAACTAAGAGATCTACTGACTATTGAAAATATAAATTTAAAAGATTTGTGTGGGAAAACTATAGCTATTGATGCTGCGAATATGATATATCAATTTCTATCAAGTATTAGACAAAGTGATGGTAACCTATTAACAAATGAAGAAGGGAATATAACTTCTCATCTTAGTGGAATATTGTATAGAACATCTTCATTTGTAGAGAATGGAATAAAACCTATTTATGTCTTTGATGGTAAACCATCCTATTTAAAAGAAGAAACACTTTCAAAAAGAAGAGAAATAAAAGAAAAGTCTGAGAAAGAATGGAAGAAAGCATTAGAAGCTGGAGATAGTGAAACTGCTCGTAAATATGCAATACGAACATCACGAATGTCTACATACATTATTGAATCATCAAAAAAGTTATTGGATTTAATGGGTATTCCTCACATACAAGCTTGTGGTGAAGGTGAAGCACAAGCCACATACATGGTAAAAAAAGGAGATGCTTGGGCTGTTGCTTCTCAAGATTATGATTGTTTATTGTTTGGAGCACCAAGAATTGTTAGAAACCTTACACTAAATAAAAAACAATTAGAATTTATAGAATTAAAAAAAGTTTTGGATAATCTTGAATTAACTAAAGAAGAGCTTGTAGATGCATCATTAATGATTGGAACAGATTTTAATCCAGGAATTAAAGGCATAGGACCTAAAAACAGTCTTAAAATAATTAAGTCGCAGTCATTAGAAAGCTATCTGAAAAAATCAGATGAAGATTTAGGTAGGAACATTTATCAATTAAGAGATCTATTCCTTAATCATGATGTAAACAAAAATTACGAAATTAAATGGAGAGAAGTTAATGAAGAAAAGCTTTTTGAATTTATATGTGGAGAAAATGGATTCTCAACAGAACGTGTTTCAACAGCCATTAAAAGAATGAAAAAATTAGACACAACTCAAAAAAGTTTAGATGATTGGTTTTAAATATCAATGAAAAATGTTTACTTCATATTTAAATTATGCATTGGAATAAATCCTCCTTTTAACATGAAATCTAATAAAACAATAGCTAAACTTGATTCAGTCACCGTTGTTATTCTTGGACATATACATGGATCATGCCTACCTTTTATCTTAATTTCAACATCTTCCATTTTCTCCAAATCAACAGTTTTTTGAATGGTACTTATTGATGGGGTTGGTTTAACAGCTATTCTTGTTATAATAGGCATACCATTACTCATACCTCCAAGAATACCTCCTGATTTATTATTTCTTGTTTTAACACTATATTCACTAATATAAAATTCATCATTTGCTTCATGACCCGTTAATTCAGTTATTTTAAAGCCATAACCTATTTCAACACCTTTTACAGAGCCAATATTCATTAAAGCTTTAGCTATTTCACCATCCAACCTTCCAAAAACAGGTTCTCCAAGCCCTGTAGGAACACCAATAGCTATTGTTTCAACTACACCACCAATAGAATTTCCTTCTTCCTTTAACTTTAAAATTTTCTCTTCCATAAGCTTAGCAACTTCAATATCAGCACATTTAAGATTATTTTTTTTAGAATATTCTTCAATTAGATTTATATCAATTTTCTTAGCTTTAATGTCTCCAATTTGAGTAACATGGGAAAATACTTTAATATTATATAAAGATAATATTTTTTTAGCTATTGCTCCAGCAATAACAATTCCAATTGTTGTTCTTCCACTTCCACGACCTCCACCATAGTAATCATAATTTCCATACTTAGAAATCCAACTAAAGTCTCCATGACTTGGTCTTGGCTTGTTTTTAAGATACTCATAATCTTTAGATGATTTATCTTTATTAAACACAATAGCTGTTATTGGAGTTCCATCTGTTTTTCCTTTAAAAATACCAGATAATATTTCAACTTTATCCAACTCATTTCTACTTGTTGTTAAGTTACTTGCCCCAGGTCGCCTTTTATCTAATTCAATTTGAATATCTTTTTCATTTAATTCAAGATTAGCAGGACAACCATCAATTACTGCTCCAAGAGCTTTTCCATGACTTGAACCAAATGTTGTAACTCTAAATATTTTCCCTGTAGTGTTTGTCAATTAATCACCGTTATTTTTTATAAATTATTTTTTTATAAATTATTTAATTTTAAATATCAGTTTATAAAAATCTATAAATTTAAATTTTAACTAATATAAATAAATTTTAACTAATATAAATAAATTCAAGATGTATATGTAACTATTCTTAATATTTTTAATCTTATTGTACACTTTATTTAAATAATTTAACATTGAAAAAATCACTCTTTTATTTATTAATTTTAAATAAATATATTTTAATAACATTTAATTTGTGTCCATGTTCAGAATATTTTAAGTTTTTACCATCTCAATAAACAATTTAGTTATTTTTTTAATGAACTTTGCTAATTCACGAACTAAAGAGAATAGTGCGATGAGTTTAACTAATAAAATATTATTTTCAATATTTACATTAATCTTTAAATATGTCTTTTAGTATATATATTATATGTGTGGTATTTTGTTGTTCATAATAATTATTAATATCTCATATTTTATTAATGTTTTTGTGTTATAACCATTGTTATTAACAGATTAGAACATCTGTTATCCTGCAAATTTTTGACATTGCCACTTAAAAAAATTATTATTTTAAAATTTAAGAATTTTCCCATGATGGCTGTATTCTAAAATAGTAATTAAAATCATTTTGAATATTTGTAAATAAAATTATAAAACAGTATAATCTAAAAATAAAGATATATAAACTTGATAATATGACTATAGACATTAAATCATCCAACAATCTAAAAAATCTGAAAATAGGGGTCTTTATCTGTAGATGTGGTGGGAATATTTCAGATGTGGTCGACATAGAGAAATTAAAAGATAGCATCAATTTAGATGTTGTTGAAGAATTTGTAAATTTATGTTCTATAAATGGAAGAAAAATCATTCGAGATAAGGTAATAAATGAAAACCTTGACCGTGTTATAATAGCTTCATGTTCTCCAATAACTCATGAAAAAACATTTCAAGATTATATAAAACCTTTAAATCCTTATTTAATGGATATGGTCAATTTAAGAGAACAATGTTCATGGGTTCATAATGATAGAAAGGAAGCCACTGAAAAAGCTATTCATTTAATTAATGCATCCATTGGAAAGGTGAAGCAATCCCAAGCTGTTGACCCTATAATTTGTCAAAGTCCTGATAGTGCTGTTGTTATAGGTGGAGGAATATCTGGAATAAGTGTTGCACTGTCTCTTGGAAAACAAGGCATAAAAACTTGTTTAATTGAAAAAAATCCATCAATTGGAGGAAATATGGTAAAAATTGGTAAAGTATTTTCTCCTGTTAGATTGGCAGAAGAGTGTGGAATGTGTTTAATTAATCCTGTAATGAATGAACTTATATGGAATCCTAATATTACAATCATGACAAATACTAAGGTATTAAGTGCTGAAAGAAGAGTTGGAATCTTTAATATTTTACTTGAAAGCAGTCCACGATACGTAGATTCAGATAAATGTATATCTTGTGGTAATTGTAGTGATGTTTGTCCTGTTGAGGTTTTAGAT
Organism: Candidatus Methanovirga meridionalis; assembly: GCA_031289325.1. Lineage (GTDB taxonomy): Archaea > Methanobacteriota > Methanobacteria > Methanobacteriales > Methanobacteriaceae > Methanovirga > Methanovirga meridionalis. The sequence continues at coordinate 5,393 of JAITPS010000154.1, read as the reverse complement.
TCATGGAACGACAATCTCTCTACAAGAAAAGCTATTTATAGACCATTTTCCCAAAGTTTTCCTGATGCATACACAATCGATATGGAAAATTGTGAAAGATGTGGTAATTGTGTAAAAGAATGCAATATGAATGCAATATATTTAAATGGTGAAAAAGAATTAATTCCTTTAGAAGTGGGTGCTGTTGTAGTGGCTACTGGTCATGATATGTTTAATCCTAAATTTAGACCAGAGTACGGTTATGAAAAATATGATGATGTTATAACCCAAAGTGAACTTGGAAGAATTATGGGGGTTAATGGTCCAACTAAAGGAAAATTAAAAATGCGTTCATCTAATAAAGTTCCAAAGAGAATTGTCATGATACAATGTGTTGGTTCTCGTGATGAAAAACCAGATGGACATAAATATTGTTCAAAAGTTTGTTGTATGGTTGCATTAAAAAATGCTAACATTATTAAAAATAAATATCCTGATACTGATGTTTTAATTTGTTACACTGATATGAGAACTCCTGGAATGTATGAAAAATATTATAAACATGGCCAAGAGAATGGTATTAGATTAATGAGAGGAAGACCAGGAGAAATAAGTAAAAAAGGAGATTCTTTAATTGTTAATGTTGAAGACACTTTGAAAAATGAGTTCATGGAAATAGAGACTGATATGGTTATTTTATCAACAGCTATTGAACCATCGGAAGGTACAAAAGAAATAGCTAAAATTTTTGATATTGGCTTAACAGAGGACATGTTTATTAAAGAAATACATCCTAAGATTAAGCCCGTAACAACAGATGTTAAAGGAGCTTATGTTTGCGGAACAGCCCAAGGTCCTAAGGATATCACAGATAGTATTGTCCAAGCCAATGCTTCTGCAGCAAAAATAGCTGAATTATTAAATGATGGGCTTGAAATTGAACCATTTGTTGGTGAAATTGACTTTGAGAAGTGCGATTTCTGTAAAAATTGTATTGATAGTTGTAAGTATAAGGCAATATCTATTAAGGATGATGAAATATTTATTGATCCTTTATCTTGTTCAGGCTGTGGAAAATGTCTTACAGTCTGCAGACAAAATGCAATTAATATTCAAGGAAATATAAATAAAAAAATATTTGCAACAATTGATGGTATGTTAAAGGATAAGAAAAAAGGAGAACGAAGAATACTCGTATTCTTAGATCATGTAGGTTATACTGCTGCAGATAACATTGGAGTTAATAGAATAAATTATCCAAAATCAATATACATTATAAAAGTCCATTCAATAAATCGTCTGATGACAAAACATATTATTCATGCACTTAAAAACAATGCTGATGGTGTATTTATTGGTGAATATCCTGGAGATTTAATGTATAATGAAGTTGAAAAAAGAATAAATAATATGAAACAAAAGATTAAGGAATATGGAATTAACCCTGAAAGATTACAATTCTCTACAGTATACATTCCTTACTTCACAGGTCTTGCAAGAAAATTCAAAGAATTTGATGCTAAAATTAAGTCTTTAGAAAGCTAATATCCTCTACACTCTGATATTTTCAAGGATAATGAAAACCATTATTATTTTTTTCTTTATCATATTTTTATCATATTTAATCCATGATAACATCTGAAGATAAAAGTTTAACCATTTCAATAAGATTAAAACCAGCACCTTTAACTTTTCTTTTAGCCATAGTAAACACACTCTATTTATATAACAAAAATTCCAAAACATTTAATTTAGAATCATTATGTAAAAGTTCTTAAATTTTAAAATGAAAAATTTTTTTATTAAATTTTTTTTTTATTAAATCATTTTTTTTATTAAATCATTTTTTTTATTAAATCATTTTTTTTATTAAATCATTTTTTTTATTAAATCATTTTTTTTTATTAAATCATTTTTTTTTTATTAAATCATTTTTTTTATTAAATCATTTTTTTTATTAAATCATTTTTTTTTATTAAATCATTTTTTTTTATTATTATTATTAAATTATTTTTTTTTATTAAATTATTTAATTTTAAATATTAATTTATAAAAATCTATAATTTTAAATTTTAAATGCTATGAATATATTTTAATTAATATGATTAATTTTAAATAAATATATTTTAATTTTAAATATTAATTTATAAAAACTTATAATTTTAAATTTTAAATAATATGAGCTTATTTTAAATGATATAAACTTATTTTAATTAATATAATTAATTTTAAATAAATATATTCTAATTTTAAATATTAATTTATAAAAAGCTATAATTTTAAATTTTAAATAATATAAACTTATTTTAAATAATATAATCTTATTTTAAATGATATGAACTTATTTTAAATAATATAATCTTATTTTAAATGATATGAACTTATTTTAAATAATATGATTAATTTTAAATAAATAAATATTTATTTTTAACAAAATTATTTATTAAGAACTGTATAAAAGATATTGTAATAACAGTGAAAAATTTTTAAAGGTTTATTTAAATCTAAATTCGCATTCTATATCTTTTCGGTTGAAGGCAATAGCTAAAAGTTTAAGATTTTCACATCTTAGATATTTTTGAAAGTATTCTTTCTCATTTATTTGATTAAATGCTTTATCAATTGCCTTCTTTAACCCTTCTTTTTTCTCGCTTTTAGAGTATTTAATTTCAATAAGTATAGTTTGATTGTTTAAAGTTATTACTGAGTCTATCTCTCCTTTGTTGGTTGGCATGTTCGATCCTATTTTAAATTCTAAGGTCTGTAACCAGACCAAAAATATGCTATGATAATATTTCTCATCTTTTCCATGTATTTGATAGGGGGATATTTGATAGCATTTCGATAATGTTTTTTCTTAGAAGTTCACTATCACTATTCTCTATGTTTTCTATTATTTCCATTTTAAGTTCTTGTATTTCTTCAAGAGTCTTGTCAGTGTAGAATTTAAGTAAATTTTCAAATAAAAACTCTCTAACCTCCAAATTAGGAATATCTAAAGTATATTTAACTTTACCATGAATATCTTTACTGATAACAGTTAAATAACCTGTTTGAAATAGTAATGGAACTTCATTTATCTGCAATGGATCGTAAGTATCTAAGAAATTACTAAAAACTGTTATGGGTTCAAGAATTGGTTTTAAATTGTTTTTATATTTGATATGTTCCATTAACATAGTTGGTGTTGCAGTACCATACCAATAATTAGAGAATTCTCTTTTTGAGAAGAAATTTAAAATAGAAAATGGAATGTAGACCTTATTTTTACCATCCCATGAATATCCATTATACCATTTTTTAATCTCTTTAAGTAGTTTATCTTTTGAATATCTGAAATATTCAGCTGTTTCTTCAATATGCTCACTAAACTCTTTTTCAAGATCTTCTTGAGTATATCCACAGATATTAGAGTACTTGTAATCAAGTGTAATGTCATCAGGACTATTAAAATCAGAGAATAATGAAGTTCCAGTGAATTTACTAACTCCTGTTATAAATAAAAACTTTATATGTTCATCAGAAGACTTCGAAACACTATAAAAATCTCCAAGAACTTTAATATTTTCCTTTAAAACCTTGGAATTGCCCATGTTTTTTATAACTGCCTTATCATATTCATCAACCAAGAAAACTATTCTTTCATTTTTTTTCATGGATTTTTTCAAGTAGTTCTGATAGTTTAGAACCTATTAAATCTGTATCAGTTAATTTCACATCAAATTTCACTTAATTTATTTAAAAAAATGTTTAAGGATTCTTTTAACTTTTCTGGTGTCTCATAATTTTTATCACTGAAATCTAACTTAATGACAGGAAATTTATTCCAGTTCCATTTGCCATGAATGTATAACCCTCTAAATAGTTTCTTATTTCCTTTAAATAGTTCTTCTATTGTACTAATAAGTAATGATTTTCCAAATCGTCGTGGTCTTGATAGGAAGTAAATTTTGCCTCTCTCAATTAGATTATATATCTGTTCTGTTTTATCAATATATAAATATCCTTCCTCTCTTATTTCACTAAATGTTTGTATTCCAATTGGCAATTTTTTCATATCTTCTCACCAGTACAATGGTTATTTTCTGCTCTAATATAGATCTTCTGAAAATCCTTTTATTTATAGTGGGTTTGATAAAGTTTTTAATAAATAATCTTTTTAAAAATAAATATTATTAAAAAATATTTATTTAAATTGTTTATATTAATTAAAATAGGTTTATATTAATTAAAATATGTTTATATTAATTAAAATATGTTTATATTAATTAAAATATGTTTATATTAATTTAGATTTAAAATTATAATTTTTCATATGATAATATTTAAAATTAAATAATTTAATAAAAACATTTTTCATTTTAAAATTTAAGAACTTTTCCATAATGATTATATACAATCATTTCATTATTTATTTATTTATTTGATATTAATTACTTAATTTAATTTCTATAGTAATTAGGGCTTAAAGAATTACTGTAGTTAGATTTGTATGATGATATGGATTCATAATTTAATTTATCATGATTATATAAATCATTTAAACTTGAATGATGACTTATTTGATATGGATAAAATATATTTGAAACATAAGGCCACAACAAACCTTTAACTGTATAATAGTATGCTCCAAATCTACCATATTCTTTCCATGCAATCTGAACAAAAAGAGGAAATCCACAACCAGGATTTAAATATGGTGCTTCTTGTCTTGATGTCCCATGATAAAACATAGGTATTGGTCCTTCTTGACCTCTGCTTTTAGCTAAGTTACTAACATAATTTAATGCTTCATCTAAAGTATTAAAAACAATTCCATCTGCTTTATACTTATATTTATTATCTGGAATACCAAATAACAAAGTTGGAATAACATCACCTAACCAATCAACAGAAGTTCTATAATCTGGATCAACAAATGTTAACTCTATTATAAATATTCCATCAGGAGCTAAAACCTCATCATCTTCATCTTCATGAAACCTTGCATAAGTAGTTCCTCCAGCATAATGAACCACTAAAGCACATTTTGTACCACTTTTTGCAGCATAATTTGCAAGAACTTGACTACTCCCATGTCCAGGATACATATCAGGATTTCCTAATTTATTAACAGATAATCGACCAACAGGTTCAATTAAACTATTTTGAGTCACATACCATAAATTAAATCCAAATAGTAAAATAAGTATCACAAATACAGAAGAAATTATTTTTGAAAATTTCATTTAATCACTAAATCAGTATAATAACTTATTTATTTTAAATAATTAATTAATAAACACGGTTTAATAATTTTATTTTTATAATGTTTATTTTTATAATGTTTATTTTTATAATGTTTATTTTTATAATGTTTATTTTTATAATGTTTATTTTTATAATGTTTATTTTTATAATGTTTATTTTTATAA
>JAITPS010000148.1 GCA_031289325.1 Candidatus Methanovirga meridionalis | reverse complement strand
TATAAATTTTAAAAGTATAAATTTTAAAAGTATAAATTTTAAAAGTATAAATTTTAAAAGTATAAATTTTAAAAGTATAAATTTTAAAAGTATAAATTTTAAAAGTATAAATTTTAAATATTGTTTATTTCAATATATTAATTGTTTAAATTAATATTTAACTTTTTCATTTATTTAACTTTTTCATTTATTTAACTTTTTCATTATTTATTATAATTAAAACTAAAATTTATAATATTATTATAATAATTAGTATTTAATTTAATATTATTACAATAATTAGTATTTAATTTAGTATTTTATAATCAATTAGTATTATTTAATCAATTTAGTTTCAGAATTTCCTCCACTTATTTTCTCCATTTGTGAAGTAAAATCATCTTGAAGTCCTCCTGGTATTTGAACAATAGCTATCCAAGAGCCATCTTGTTGCCATTCTTCATTAATAATTTGACCAAACTTAGATATTGCAGAGAATCCATTTCCAACAACATCTCCAGGTAAACGAACTGCCATTTTCACTTTTTCAAAACTAATTGGGATTTTCAATTTAATAGCTTTTAAAACTATCTTAATTTGCTCATCTATAGATTTAAAAGGATCTATATGGATTTTAGATTCATTCATCGCATTTTCAATCCTATTTACAGGATGGGGAAGACCATTCTGAGGATTGATAGATTCTCTTGCTATTTTATTAATAACAAGTAATCTTTTCTCTTCTTGCATTTTACGTTTCTGTTGAGCAGTAAGTTGAATATTTCCTTTTTTAAGAATTTCTGTAGCTACACTAATAACATCCTTAGTTTGAAAAACTTTATCCATACCTTCTTCAGATGCTTTATCGCCTTTTTTAGCATCTTTAAAAATATCTTCAACAGCCAAAATATCTTCAACTTCAACACTATTATTATTAGGATTTCTAAAATCTGCTGCTAAATCAGGATCAACTAAAATTTCAAATTTTTCTCCATGTGATTCTAATCTTGCAACAACAGCATCATCAACATTAACCATACAAACACCAGAACATTATCGTATACTGAAGAAAATTATTGGTTCTAAAGATAAAATGTTCATCATATTAAAAATATAAAATGGATATTCTAAATAAATAAAAAAAATCAGATAAAATAATTAATCATTTTTATCCTTTTCTTTAGCTTCAGCATCTTTAGCTTCAACTTCTTTTCTTTCAATTTCTTTTCTTTTATGCAAATCTTTTACATATTTTGATATTTCTTTCTTTGAAACTTTAGAATAAAGTTTAGTTTCTTTATCAATAATAGCTATTTCTATATTACTTTCATTTGGTTTATCTTCAGTGGCTTCATAAACAGCATCTAAAGCTAAATTAATAGCTTCATCAACGGACAAATCATCTTTGTAATTCTTTTCAAATACTTCTGTTGCGACATTTCTACCAGAACCAATAGCTGTTGCTTTATATTCAATTAAAGCTCCACTTGGATCGGTTTCAAAGAGTTTACAATCATTTCCTGTAACTCCACCAATAATGAGTGCTGAACCAAATGGTCTTACACCACCATTTTGAGTGTATAATTGTTTTAAGTCACAAATCTTTTTAGCTAAAGCTTCTACTCTTATTGGTTCATTAAATGTGATTTTATTAATTTGAGACTCGACTCTTGCTCTTTCTACTAAAGCCCTTGCATCTGCTACAAGTCCAGATGTAGCTACACCAATATGATCATCAATTTGGAATATTTTTTCTATTGATTCGGTTTCTACTAACTTACTTGTGGTTCTTTTATCAACTAAAAGAACAATACCATCTTTTGATTTGACTCCAAGAGATGTGGTTCCTCTTTTAACAGCTTCTCTCGCATATTCTACTTGAAATAATCTTCCATCTGGGCTGAATACAGTAATTGCTCTATCATAACCTGCATTTTGTAAAGGTTGCATAATTTATTACCTCATTGTTTTTTAATCATGATTATTTTAATCTATATTAATTTTATTATATTTTCTTTATTTATTATATCTTCTTCATGAAAATCTCAATGTGTGAGTTTAAAAATTGTTTCATTTATAAATTAATAAAAAAATTTTAAAAAAACTCCACTAAAGTTTAAACTCACAATTTTATTTAAATTAAGTTTAAATAATAGTTTTAATGAGAATCACAGTATTTAATTTTAGTTTTCACTTTATCAAATTATTTTACACTCATGATTAATAAATATATAGATGAGTGTTTTTTATATCTTAATAATGTTGTGAATATTATTAATGGACTAAACAATAATTTAATATCTTATTTTATTATACAAGTCTTTAATATTAATGAGTTATACTAATAATATACTCTGTAAGTTATAGTTTATATACTTAATCTCAATGATGTCAACTTAAGAATTTTTGATTAAAACTTCTATCAAAAATCTTGCTTATACAATTAGGCTGTTGCACAATTATTTTAATCAAAACTTAATTTATCTTTAAATTACATATTTAAATTAATAATAGATTATAAACTATTTAATTAATTAAATATTTATATTTAATTATAAGTTTAATAAAATAATTTAAAACAATTTCAATTAAATTAAATCCTTTTAATTAATTTAAAAATTTTTTTTGATATGAATTCTTTATTTCTTGTAATAATAATATCTTGTAATAATAATATCTTGTAATAATAATATCTTGTAATAATAATATCTTGTAATAATAATATAAATTTATTTATTTTTAATTTAATTTATGTAAAAACTTGTTTTTTACTTGTATACAATTTTTAACTCTTAAATAAAGAAAAACTTCGTTTTTCTAATTGGAATAAAAAATTTCAATAAAGAAAATTACAAATTTTCTAACCTTAAAAAATAGAAAATTTTTTAAAACAAAGAAATGTCTATTTTAATTAAAATTTGAATAATTGAATTGTTCAACAGTCTCTTTAAGCTATCATTGAAAATCAATAAATCCCATATTTTTAGTAAGAATATTGAAAAAAAGTGAACAAAACCTAAAAAAATTCTAATGTAAAATGTTTGGAAAAGAAAAATTCGGGTAAATAAAAGAATTTTTAGCTTAAAAAGTACGATTTAATATTTAAAATAAAATTAAAAGTCGTGAAATGTTTAAAAATATTTTAGTATGATTTTTTATATATGGTAATTAATAGTTTTTAAGCACATTTAAGCCTTAAAAGGGACATAAATTAAAAATTTTCTTATTTTAACAGCAGTGATCATCCATATATAAATTTAACTCAATAAATTGTTATTTATCAGTTCAGTTTGGTAAACTCTCTTTAAAATTTGAGATTATAGATTTTTATAAAATAATTTTTTATAAAGTAATATTTAAAATTGATTAAAGATTAAAAAATCATCATTTTCAAAATTTAAATAAATTTTAAAATTCTTTGTTTTTTAAAATTGAGAATTAATGGTTTATAAACTTATTAACAGCAGATTTAATAGTTCCTGACTTTCCAATAGTGTTAATAGCTATTTTATTCCTTTTATATGTATATAGCATGGTTAAAGAATCTCGAACTTTTTCCTCAAAATTTCTTTGACATCTTAAAACAGCTTTATAATAATGAAAACTATTTTTATCTTCAATATAATTAAATATATTATCTTTTTCATGATTTAAATCAAAAAATCTCATAACCCATAAATGAAAATTACTCGTTTCTAATTCACCATATAAATGTATAGATGCTTCCCAAATAGCTGATATTAAATCATTTTTAGATAAAAATATCTCTGATTTAATATCTAAAACTAAATACCTGTAGTTTGTTCTTAAGGTTGGAGGCAAAATTTTAAGTTTCATGAAATCAGGAAATAGATTAAAAGTAGATTTTTAGATTAAAAGTAGATTTTTAAAAACTAAAAATTATTATTTTATAATGAGAAAATAAAAATTATTTTAACTTTGAAAGTAAATCATCAAGTGCTGGTGTACCAACAAACTCTACAACCCCATCAATTACAATAGTTGGTACAGCCATTACACCATAAGCATTAGCTCTTTTTTTATCTTCCATTATATTAACTTCTTCAACATCTATTTTATCTTGAAGTTGTTCTTTTGCTTTCATAACAATATCCTTAGCCGTTGGACAATAACGACATGTTGGTGATGTAAAAACTTCTATTTTAAATACCATAATATCACTCCATTTAGATTAATAACTATTCATATATTATTTTTAATATAGTCATTATGGAAAAGTTCTTGAATTTTAGTTCTTGAATTTCGAATAATAAATTTATTTTTATTAATTTATTTTTATTAATTTATTTTTATTAATTTATTTTTATTAATTTATTTTTATTAATTTATTTTTATTAATTTATTTTTATTAATTTATTTAATTTTAAATATCTTCTTATAAAAATCTATAATTTTAAATTTTAAATAATATAAGTATATTTTGATTAATATAAATGATTTTAAATTAATATATTTTATTAATATTTATTTTTAAAAAAATTATTTATTAAGAACTTTATCGAATCCACAATAATTACTTATTATTTAATCATTATTTATAATTAAACATTTATTTATATAATATTATCATATATAAACATTTTTGTTAAGTCTAAAAAAAATCTTATAAGATCATTTGGCGATTAGTATTCCCATATTTTTTCTGTTAAATTTTGAAAAAAGATTTAAATTATATTTAAGGTCTAATATACTCAAGAATATTCATAATATCATTCATAATATTATATATACAACTCTAATATTAATATTAAATATTGTTTTTAAATTTTAAATAATATAAATAAATTTTAAATAATATAAATAAATTTTAAATTAATATAAATAAATTTTAAATTAATATTTTTTAATAATAATTATTTTTAAAAAAGTTGTTTATTAAAAACTTCATTAAATGCACTATAATTTAATAATTTTTTATTTTAATAGAATTTTTTAATATAATTTTTTTATTATATTTATTTTACTTAAACTTGGGGGATAATGAATATGGTTAGTCAGATGATAAAAGGAAATACAGCAGTAATTATAGGTGCTTTATATGCTGGGTGTGATTGTTTCTTTGGTTATCCAATAACACCTGCAAGTGAAATTCTTCATGAAGCATCCAAATATTTTCCTATGGTTGGGAGGAAATTTATTCAAGCAGAGAGTGAGGAAGCAGCTATTAATATGGTTTATGGTGGGGCTACTGCAGGACACAGAGTTATAAGTGCTTCTTCTGGGCCTGGTATTAGTTTAAAACAGGAAGGAATTACATTTTTGGCTGGAGCTGAACTTCCAGCAGTTATTGTTGATGTTATGAGGGCTGGTCCTGGTCTTGGTAATATTGGACCTGAACAAGGAGATTACAATCAGATTGTTAAAGGTGGGGGGCATGGAAATTATAAAACTATTGTTCTTGCTCCTAACAGTGTTCAAGAAATGTGTGATATGACAATTAAAGGATTTGAACTTTCAGATAAGTATAGAACCCCAGTGATAGTTTTAACTGATGCTGTTATTGGGCAGATGGCAGAACCCTTAAATTTCCCAGAAAAGGCAATTGAACATGAAATAGATAATAGCTATGCTGTTAGAGGCAATAAAGAAACAATGAATAATTTAGTCACTTCAATATTCCTTGATTTTGATTTACTTGAAGACTTTAATTTTAAACTTCAAGAAAAATATATGGAAATTGAATCTAAGGAAGTTGATTATGAGGAGTATAAAATAGCTGATGCTAACTACATCATAGTTTCTTATGGGATCAGTAGTAGATTATCAAGAACAGCTGTTGATGTTGCAAGAGAAAAAGGTATTAAGGTTGGATTGTTGCGTCTTAAAACTCTTTTTCCATTTCCTAAAGATATACTTTTAGAGTTTTCAAAGAAAGGTGTTGAATTTATTTCTGTAGAAATGAGTAATGGGCAGATGTTAGAAGATATAAAATTAGCTATTCTTTCTGATAGTATTCATTTAGTTAATAGAATGGGTGGAAATTTAATTACGGTTTCTCAAATTTTAGAAAAGATTTATGAAATAGCTGATTATCCTAATGATATAGAAACTAAGAAATCTTTGGATAATGAGGAAGAAGATATTGTAGATTCAGATAGATACACTAATTTTAGAGAAAATGATGTGGATGAGGATAGATTCACAAGCATAATTGATTAAGGAGGGAGATATTATCACAAATTTAGACGATTGTAATGTAGAAAATTATAGTGTGGAAGATTTTAAAGTTATTAGAAAACCTAATTCCATTAATGACATATTCTTAAGAAAAGGAATTAATGCTCCTAAAACCACTCATTACTGTGCAGGTTGTGGTCATGGTATTCTCCATAAATTGATTGGGGAGGTTATTGATGAATTAGATATTCAAGAAAGGTCTGTAATGATTTCTCCAGTTGGTTGTGCGGTTTTTGCTTATTATTACTTCAATTGTGGTAATGTTCAAACTGCTCATGGAAGAGCTCCTGCTGTTGGAACCGCAATTTCACGGGCAGAATCAAATGCTATTGTCATGTCTTATCAAGGTGATGGTGATTTAGCATCCATTGGTTTAAATGAAACAATACAAACAGCAAATCGTGGAGAGAAAATAGCTGTTTTCTTTGTTAATAATACAGTTTATGGAATGACTGGTGGACAAATGGCACCTACAACCCTCATTGGAGAGAAAACTGTAACCTCACAAAATGGTAGAGACCCTCTTTATTCTGGTTATCCTATGCATGTATGCGAAATTCTTAACACTCTTGAAGCACCAGTTTTCATTGAAAGGGTTTCACTTGCAAATGCTCGAAACATTAGAAAAGCAAAAATAGCTATTAAAAAAGCATTAAAAATACAAAAAGAAAGTAAAGGATATGCATTCATTGAAGTTCTATCTCCATGCCCAACTAATCTTCGAATGTCTGTTAAAGATATTGAAAGTTTTATAACAAATAATATGGAAAAAGAATTCCCATTAAAAAGATTTAGAGATAAATCTAAAGAAGTTGAGCCTATTGTAAGGGATGAGAGTGATTTTTCAATAGAATCCTTAGATAAGATATTTAATGTTAATCGAGGAGTTAACAATGAAATCAAGAAAACTCATGATTATAAACAATTAAATATTAAAATAGCAGGTTTTGGAGGTCAAGGTGTCTTAAGTGGAGGTTTAACACTTGCTCAAGCAGCATCTGCTGATAAAAAACATGTGTCTTGGTATCCTGCATATGGTCCAGAACAAAGAGGAGGAACAGCAAATTGTTCTGTTGTAATTGCAGGAGATACAATTGGTTCCCCAATAGTTGAAAATCCAGATATTTTAATAGCTTTAAATAAACCTGCACTAAAGAAATTTACTGATGAAGTAAAAGAAACTGGTGTAATCTTTTATGATTCAAGAATTAATAATCCTAAAATATCTAAAATAGCTATTCCAGTCCCAGCATACGATATCGCAACAAAATATGATAGTTTAAAAGCTATTAACACTATTATGCTTGGTGTTTTATGGGAATATATAAACCAATCCAATAATTCAATCTCAAAAGAAGCATTTTATCAAGGTATAAAAGAAACCTTCAAGTCTAAATCCAAAGTTGTAGATAAAAATATTGAAGCTTTTGATGCTGGTGTTGAATGGAGTAAAAACAATCTAAATAAGTTTTTATAATTGATTATTGCTCATACATGCGACATATCCCCAAATTTTAATTAGGTTAAATTGAAAATAATTATAATTATTTAAATTAAATAATTACTTAAATTAAAAATTATTTATATTATATTGGTTTTGATAAAGTTCTTAATAAATAATTTTTTTAAAAATGAATATTAATAATAAAAATGAATATTATTAAAATATATTAATTAAAAATTGATTACATTAATTAAAATAAGATTATATTATTTAAAATTTAAAATTATGGATTTTTATAAGTTAATATTTAAAGCTAAATAATTTAATAAAAAAATTTATACTTCAAAATTTAAAAACTTATTCATAATAACAATAATTAAAAACTATTTATATTAATTAAAAATTATTTATATTAATTAAAAACTATTTATATTAATTAAAAATTATTTATATTAATTAAAAATTATTTATATTAATTAAAAACTATTTATATTAATTAAAAACTATTTATATTAATTAAAAACTATTTATATTAATTAAAAACTATTTATATTAATCAAAATATATTTATATTAATTAAAATTTAAAATTATAGATTTTTATGAAATAATATTTAGAATTAACTATATTGAGTTTGATAAAGTTCTTAATAAATGATTTTTTTAAAAATGAATATTACTAAAAGATATTAATTTATAATTATTTATATTAACCAAATTATATTATAAATTAGATCCTGAAATATGTAGAGTGGTTTTCAAGGATAATGGTTTTAGTAGTGATAGTGATAAGACTAATATTAAAAAAAGTCTTAAAACTAATGGAAATTGATGAATTTATTACAGTTTAATACTATTTTTGTTCAAATTTTTTTAAAAGTTTGATATGTGAATTTATATATGGCTTATTAATATATAGTTAATTGGTGATTAATATGATGACTACTAAAGTATATAATAACAATCAAACTTCAATTCCTTCTGAGATTAGAAAAAATTCAATGTCAAAGTTGAAGATCTTGTGGATTGGATTGAAGATGAAAATGGTGAAATTAAGGTTAATTTCAGACCTAAAAGTGAATTAAATGATATTGTAGGAATTGTGTCTATTGAAAAGCCTATTGATATTGTAAAATTACAGAAAATGCTAGACAGTGACGAGAAGATTGATTTTAATAGACACTAATTTTTTTATAAATCTTTTGGACATTAAAGATAAAAATTTATAAAACTTAAAGAATTGTTTCCTGAGATAGCTACAGAAGACAAGATTGACTTTGACAAACTAAAAATGTTATTTTCTGATGAAATTGATGAATTACCTGAAATATACAATTTCGCTTGAAATGGAAAAATCAAAGTTACCATGAGGCACAAACACCATCTATAGGAACTTTAAAACCATTTAAAGAGGAAAGTAAAGATTGGGATACAACAAAAAATCTTTATACAATAGATATAAAAGTTTTGGGATATTACTATATTATTAATAAAATGAGCATTATATTAATTAAAAATTATTTATATTAATTAAAAATTATTTATATTAATTAAAAATTATTTATATTAATTAAAAATTATTTATATTAATTAAAAATTATTTATATTAATTAAAATAATATCATATTAATTAAAATTTAAAATTATGAATTTTTATAAATTAACATTTAAAATTAAATAATTTAATAAAAAAGATTATCATCCAAAATTTAAAACTTTTCCATAAATACTATAATAAAAATATAAAGAATAATTTTGAAAATTAAAAAGTTTTGGTAAAATTAAAAAGTTTTAGTAAAATTAAAAAGTTTTAAAAATAACTGAAAACTTCGTTTTTCTAACTCTAAAAACTAAAGTTTTTAAAATTGGTTCTTGACTACGATCATTATATAATTTAAAATTCGTCTTATTAAGGTGTTGTTTTTGAAAGAAAATAATAAAGATATTGGAAATAGAATTAAAGAACTTAGAGAAATATTAAATATTAGTATAGAAGAACTAACCAACAAATTAGAAATTTCTAAGGAAAAATATATTGCTTATGAAAATGGTGAAAGAGATATTCCTGCAAATATTTTATATGAAATAGCTCAAAAATTTAATGTCGATATGGGTTTATTAATCACTGGCGAAGAGACAAAAATGCGTATTTTCACAATTACGCGAAAAGGTGAAGGATCTTCTGTTGATAGAAGAAAACAATATGCTTATGAAAATCTATCCTCTAAATTTATGCATAAAAAAGCTGAACCATTTGTTGTTACAGTAGATCCTTTAAACTATAATGATAAACCAAGTAAAAGTACACATTTAGGTCAAGAATTTAACTATATTTTAGAGGGTTCTTTAATGCTGTGTATAAATAATAATGATATTGTGTTAAATGAAGGAGATTCAATATTTTTTGATTCCAGCTATCCACATTACATGAAAGCATTGAATAATAAAATAGCTAAATTCTTAGCTATTATCCTATAAATACCTATAATTGGAGTAATGGTTTATATGGTATCTTTATTAAAAAATTATGTTAATAGGGTTGATTATGATTCTTATGAAGATTTTAAAAAGAATTTTAGATTTAAAATCCCAGAAAATTTTAACTTTGGATTTGATGTAGTAGATAAATATGGGGATGAGTATCCTGATAAGCTTGCTCTTCTTTGGGTTAATGATTTTAATCAGGAAAAAAGATTTACTTTTTCTGATATGAAAAAATACTCCAATAAAACAGCTAATTTCTTCAAAAGTTTAGGTATTAAAAAGGGAGATAAAATTTTATTAACTTTAAAAAATAGCTATGAATTTTGGTTTTCAATTATTGCATTACATAAAATTGGAGCTATTCCAGTCCCTGCTACTCATATGTTAAAGACAAAAGATATTGTATACAGAATAGAAAAAGCAAATATCAAAGGGATTATATCTATTGATGATGATTATTTAATTAATGAATATAGGAAATCTGAGAAGGAACTTAACACTAATCTTATTAAAATAGCTATTGGGAATAAATCTTATCTTAATTGGCTCAACTTCACTGAAAACATTGAAAAATTTGATGATAAATTTGATAGACCAACAGGTGCTGATGGAACATCAAATGATGATATAATGATAATTTATTTCTCATCAGGAACATCAGGACATCCTAAAATGGTAAAACACGATTTTAAATATCCTATTGCTCATATTATAACCTCTAAGTATTGGCATAATGCAGTTGAAGATGGACTCCATCATACATCAGCAGATACTGGTTGGATGAAAGCTGTTTGGGGTGGACTATATGGACAATGGATTGTTGGAACAGGTGTTTTTATATATGATTATGATAGATTTAATCCAATTAATCTAATTGAAAAAATTGAAAAATATGAAATAAATACTTTTTGTGCTCCACCCACAATATACAGATTCCTAATAAAAGAAGACCTTTCAAAATATGATTTTTCTAATTTAAAATATATTACAACAGCTGGTGAACCATTAAATCCCGAAGTATTTAATAGAGTATACGATATTTTTGGTTTAAAACTAAAAGAAGGTTTTGGACAAACTGAAACAGTGATAAGTATAGCTAATTTTCTTTGGATGGAGCCTAAACCAGGATCCATGGGTAAAATATCTCCAGCTTATCAGTTAGAGTTATTAAAAGATGATCATATCGTTGATATTGGAGATGAAGGTGAACTATCCATTAAAACAAACAATGTTCAAACAGGTTTATTTTGTGGATACCATAAAGATAGAAAAAAAACCAATGAAGTATGGTATGATGGTTTCTATCATAGTGGAGATACTGCTTGGAAAGATGAAGATGGATATTTATGGTTTGTTGGAAGAAACGATGATATAATCAAAAGTTCAGGATATCGTATAGGTCCTTTTGAAGTAGAGAGTGCATTAATTTCCCATCCAGCTGTTTTAGAATGTGCAATTACAGGAGTTCCTGATGATATAAGAGGGCAAATTGTTAAAGCAACAATAGTTCTTACTAAAAACTATAATTCCTCTGAAGAACTCAAAAAAGAGATACAAAACCATGTTAAAAATATTACCGCACCGTATAAGTATCCTCGTTTACTCGAATTTGTGGATGAACTTCCTAAAACAATAAGTGGAAAAATAAGAAGAGTTCAAATCCGAGAAGAAGATTCTAAAAAATAAGAAAATTTCCGTTTCTAATTGAACAAGTTCAATAATGAATTTTTTAAAACTGAAATAAATTATTAAATTTTTTAAAACTGAAATAAATTATTAAATTTTTTAAAATTGAAATAAATTATTAAATTTTTTAAAACTGAAACATGATTATTAAATTTTTAATTAAAAGAATTATAATTATTATTTTTAAATATAGTGTATGAAATAATGTTTTTAAGTAGAGAAAATCAAAGATTTGTTATCGAAGATAACTTAGGAAAATCTAAGATTTTCCGTTTCTAATTGAACAAGTTCAATAATGAAGTTTTTTAAAATGAAATATAATTATTAAATTTTTAATTAAAAGAATTATAATTATTATTTTTAAAAATAAAAAGATAGAAATTGTTATTTAAAAAATTAATTTAATTTTAATTTGAAATTTTTAAAAATAAGATATTTAAAGTAAATGATTAATTACAAACATTTTTTATAATACTATATTTAAAAAAAATTCTAAAATATCTAAAAAAAATTCTAAAATATTTAAAAGAAAATCTAAAATATCTAAAAGAAAATCTAAAATATCTAAAAGAAAATCTAAAATATTTAAAAGAAAATCTAAAATATTTAAAAGAAAATCTAAAATATTTAAAAGAAAATCTAAAATATTTAAAAAAAGTTCTAAAATATTTAAAAGAAAATCTAAAATATTTAAAGAAGTTAAATAATATTTATCTAACTTCTAATCACATTTTATATGTGTGAAAAGTTTTTAATTGAAATTATTAAGTTCTTTTCCAATCATATATATTTCCAAAGATATCTCCACCATGTGGAGGTACAGTTGCTGTACCTTGAGAAACATCTAAATTATTTTTTACAAGATAGACATAATCTTTACAAGCAATCCAAACCCAAGGAGCATCACCTTGTGGAGAAATTCCTGTTGTTCCATCCCATATTACTGATTTCCAGTTAGCATAAGAATCATCCTCAGTTTTTGCATCTATAGCTGAATCAATATGACTGTCTACCGTTGAATCATTAAGTGAAACAATATTGCTTGCACCTTTTAATTTACTGTAGTAATCTAATTTTAACTCTCCAGGATCTCGTGAACCATAACCTAAAATCACTCCATTTGAAAATTCAAAGTTTGAAAGATCATCCCAACTTTTTCCTTGAGGATTAATTTTTATACCAAATTTCTTTGCTTGCTCTGAGACTAAAACAGCCATTGCTTGTCTTTGAGAATCACTTGCAAGATAAATTAAATCAAATTCTGCTTTTAAACCATCTTTTTCAACAATTCCATCACCATCGCTATCATTCCATCCATCAGCAGATAATAATTCTTTTGATTTGTTAATATCACCATCTTTTATTGTTGCATCTGGATTGTTCCATGGTAATAAATTACTCACACCATCGTAAGTTTTACTTCCATACCCATAAAATACATTATTAATCATCTCATCTCTATCTATTCCATAGTTTAATGCTTGTCTAATAGCTAAATTTGCAGTTACATTATTACCAATAGATATACCATCATCTGTTTTCTCACCAGTATCTGGTACCGTTGGAAGAGCAATACCTCTTGGATCTACAGAAGGATATTTTTGTATTTTCATACTATTTACTGTTCTATTAGCAAGTTCTGCTGGTACTTCTACAACATCAAAATCTCCATTTGAAGCTGAGTCTAATGCTGCTTCTCCTTGAAGATAAACAATGGTTAAGTTTTTAAAGTTAGGTTTTTTTCCATAATAATCATCATTTCGTTCTAACATGATTTGCTGACCTTTATCCCATTGCACGAACTTGAATGGTCCTGAACCAATTGGGTGTGTAGCATAAGTTTCATTATTGTAACTTTTAGGAACAATACCTAAGGTAGTTAACTTAGATAAAAATGTTGAATCAACCTGATTTAAAGTAAATTTCACAGCTGTACTATTAATAACTGTGGTTTCATTTAAATTTGTTAAGTCTAAACTTGATTTACCATTTATTGCTTCATTATATGTGAATGCAACATCATCAGCTGTTAAATTAGAGCCATCATGGAATTTAACACCATTTCTAATGTCTACTGTATAAGTTTTTCCATCATCACTAATACTGTATTTTTCTCCTAAATCATTAACCAAATCCATGTTATGATTTCTTTTAAATAATGTTGATTGAATCAATGGTTCTTGCTCAAGATTCCAACTGTCTAATGGACTAAGACTACTTGGTTCTCCACCATAAGCCCAAATTGATACAAACAATGAATCTTCACTTTTATTATTTGATTCAGGAGAAATAATAACAAATGCAACTATAGACACTAATGCTATTACAAGAACAGCACCAATAATTGTAGTTTTTTTAATAATTAACACATCCTAAGATTTTTAATCAATTATATAACTATTTATTATTTTATATATTTCATTAATCAATATTTTATTCATATTTAATTTTATTTAATTTTATTTAATTTAATTTAATTTAATTTAATTTAATTTAATTTAATTTAATTTAATTTAATTTAATTTAATTTAATTTTATTTAATTTTATTTAATTTTATTTAATTTAATTTTATTTAATTTTATTTAATTTAATTTTATTTAATTTAATTTAATTTTATTTAATTTAATTTAATTTTATTTAATTTAATTTAATTTTATTTAATTTTATTTAATTTTATTTAATTTTATTTAATTTTATTTAATTTTATTTAATTTTATTTAATTTTATTTA
>JAITPS010000114.1 GCA_031289325.1 Candidatus Methanovirga meridionalis | reverse complement strand
TTGGATTAAGATTGAAAAGTATATAGATAAGTTTACAAAAGCGGATATAACGTGCTGAAAGTGTGAATGAATCTCCGTAAATTTAAACGAAGATTCTCACACTAACAGATAAAGATATGCTTGAGCGGTTTGTCATGAAAGTGACACGAGCCGTTCTTAGGAGAGGTTAGGAGGAAAACCTCCTAATTTTATCCGACTTTTCCTTTATTTATAATCAATAAATAAAATGGACTCGAAAGCTTTAAATTAAACAAAAGACAATTAAAACAAATTTGAAAATTGAATCATTAGCTCTCTCTCTCTCTCTCTCTCTTTCTCTATCTCTCTCTCTTTCTCTATCTCTCTCTTTTTCTCTATCTCTCTGGAATAATTAATGACTTAAACAAGCGAAAATAAGCAAATTAATCCTATCCATAAAAATAGGATTAGATAATTTACATTGAAAACAATAGTTTTAAATAGTAATGAAGATAAAAAGAGAATATATCAAAATCATGAGAGAGTTAGTTAATTTATGGCTAAAATATGAGAAAAATTGATTGATATTTTTTTTATTGTGATATTGAAAGATTATGATGGATAAACTCTCTAAAATTAGATCAAATATGTTAATTGGGAAGATTTACACCCAACATTAAGAAATGTATAAAAATAGGGATTAAAAAGGTGGTAGGTCTAATATAGGTGTTTATTGTGATATGTGGCTTTAATTATTCAATTAAATATAATGGTTTATTTGATCCACTAATAAGATAAGAGAATTGAATGATCGGATTTCATTTATGAAGTTTTTAAAATTCATATATAATTTAAATTTTATATTTTTGTTATTTTTTAATATTAATTATTATAATATATTTATTTAAACAAATAATTTATATAATCATTATAATTCAATAATTAACAATTTTAATTAAAATAAAATTTTCATGAAAATCCAACTCAAATTTTAACTGAAAAATTTAATTTTACAAAAGATTATAATTATTATTTAAAATTTAAAATTATATATTTTTCATAAAGTGATGATAAAATCAAGATACTAAGTATACATAATAAAACTTAATTAAGGATTGATTAAATGAAAATTAGAACAAGAGATTTTATATATACAAAAGATGACTTATTTTTTGCAACCACGAATTATATTCATCCAGAGGATAGAGTAATTTCTTTTTTAAGGTATATTCCTGATGAAAATGGGGATAGAATAAAAAATAGTGGAAGATACTCTAAAGTTAATTCTGATGAAGCATATAAATATTTAAAAGAAAATCATCCTGAATATCTATATTTTTGTAATATTACAAATATAGAAATGATGGGAGTACCAATTAATAAAATAAAAACCATAATTAAACCTGAAGAGCGTTTAAAAGAAATTAGAGAACATAAGGAAAATAAGTTTTTGCATGAAAAATTAATTGATTTATCTGATTTTTTTCATTACATTGGAGGAATTGATTATGAAAAATTAGGAATTTCTGGTTCTATTCTCCTTAATCTTGAAAAAAATGATATTTCTGATTTAGATTTTGTAGTTTATGGACTGAACAATCATAAAAAAGCGATTGAAATCTTTAAAAATTATAAAGATAAGGAAGTGGAGCTTCCTAATAAAACCATTGTTTTAAATTCTATTGGTGATGATTTTTGGGATAGACTTTATGATAAAAGAATTAAAGATTCAAGTTTAACAAAGGAAGATTTTTCTTTCTATGAATCTCGTAAGAATAATCGAGGAGTACTTGATGGAACACTTTTTGATATACTCCTTACTCGTGATTGGAATGAAATTCATGGCAAATGGAATGATATTAAATATGAAAAAATTGGTGAGGGTAAAATTGAAGCGAAAATTAAAAATGATATACTATCATTTGATAATCCTGCAGTTTATGAAATAGAAGATTTAAAAATTCTTAAAGGAGAAGATATTAATATAACTGAAATTGCATCATTTACTCATACTTATGCTGGTCAAGCTATTGATGGTGAGGAGATAATAGCTCAAGGTAAGATTGAAAAAATTAGTGAAAATAGAAAAGATAGGTACCGTTTAGTTATTGGAACAACAAGAGAATCAATGAATGAATTTATTAAATTAAAGGATAGGTAGTATTAAAGGATAGATAGTATTAAAGGATAGATAGTATTAAATGGTAGGCAGTTAATATCATTTATTCAAGAGTTGCATGTCTACCCTTTAAATCACTTTCTGTTTTATGTAATTTCATCATTAACTCAATTATTAAACCATCAAGAAAGACCATAGAAGTTAATTCAAATAGAGTTCCAAGAGGGGTTAAAGATGAATAATCCCCTTTTAATTTACGATAATCATGATCATTTTCACTATGAACAATTTTATCTGTTTTAATATGGCAAATTATATTTGATAGCTTAGCAATACTTGAATTAGGATTAGAAGAAAATAGTATAACTTTAGAACCAACATCTTTAGCTGTTTTAACGGTTAGATGAACACTTTTTGTTTCACCAGAACCAGATAAAGCACACACACAATCATTTTCACAAATAGCTGGTGTTATAGCATCACCTACAATGTAAACACTTATTCCTATTTGCATAAGTCTTATTGCAAATGATTTAGCTACTAAACCTGATCTTCCTGCCCCCACCACAAAGATATTTTTAGAGTTGATTATTAAATCGATTATTTCATTAATATTATCTTCATCAATATAATTAGCAGAACATTCTATTCTTTCTAAAACTTCTTTAATCGTTGTTTTCATTAACATTTTATCTAATTTTAATTGTTTAATTTTATTATAGTACTCAATATTTTTATAATGGTTTTGATAAACTATAGTAGTTTTGATAAGTTCTTAATAAATAACTTTTTTAAAAATAAATATTATTAAAAAATATTAATTTAAAATTAGTTAGATTAATTAAAATATATTTATATTATTTAAAATTATATGTTTTCATGGAAATTATATGTTTTCATGAAATAGTATTATAAAATTAAATAATTTAGTAAAAAAATTTATTATTCAAAATTTAAGAACTTTTCCATAATGACTATAATTAAAGGCATTGTAAAATTAGTATGAATACTTTAATTAAAATTAGTTATATTAATTAAAAATCAATTATATTAATTAAAAATCAATTATATTAATTAAAAATCAATTATATTAATTAAAAATCAATTATATTAATTAAAAATTATTTATATTATTAAATATAATTGCAAAAATTGAATATAATTGCAAAAAGAAAAAAGAAAAAAATATTATAAAGAGATGAAACCTCTCATTACCAGTAACTTATATCCCAAAACCAACCGTAACCATATCCATTTACACCATGATTAAATACACCTGTTTCACCATCTATTTTAACATAGGGTTTATTGTAATTAGTACTATGATGCTCACTACCAAATTCTATTTTAATATTGCGAGTGGTATGATTGCTAATATCGAAATTGATTTCGGATCTATGATTTTTCCACCAAGACTTATGTGTTCCAAAAAACCGATATGTTGTAGTACCAGTACCATAAATAGCTAATTGAGTGATAGTGTATGGTAAAGGAACATTTTTATCAACATTACCTGAACCACTATCAAAACGAACCCAATTAGGAGAACCAGCTATTATAGCATTAATAACATAACTAAAATCCTGATCTCCACCATTAAGTTTCTCAACGATATGTACATTACCTGATTCAACAGCATTCACTGTGCCAATACATAATAGTATGCAAACTATTAATAGTATACCTTTTAATTTTAACATTTTATCACCTATATTAATTACTTTAATATTTATCCTTTTCAATTGCAGATATTTGAGCATTGATTGAAGTATCAAAAGTAGGATATAATTGCTTTTCAAGATCATTTAACCAAATAATATTATTGGTATCATTATAGAAACTATTAAACCTATTCAAATTATCTGTCACCCAATAAGGACATCCACCAGCCCAACCAGGATACATGTCAAAAGTATCTTTAATATCTTGTAAATACTTAATTTGGGTACCATAATTACTACGCAATCCATTAACATCACTATAATTAAAAATTCTATTATAATTTGTTTTATTAGAATCTTTCAATACAGCAATTTGAGAATCTAATTGTTCATTAAATAATTCTTTATCACTATTAGTTGGTTGATTAGGTGTAGTTACATTTCTTAGAATAAGGCGTCTGTAAGATTGTTCGCTTGATATTTTCCAAGTCATAGCATCAGAATCAATATAAAGTTGTGAAACCTGATCCAATTTAATCTGTTGCATAGATAATTTAGCACTCGTTAAACCAGCTTTAATAACATCTGCAACACTTTTAATAGCGTCACCATATACAGGAATGAATTTAATGAAATTACCAGTCGTATCAACAGCAAAAATAGTCCAATCTAATTTAAGTATAACTTTATCAAGATTTATTTCTGTTTGCTTTAAAGGTTCCTTAATGGTTTGAAATTCAATATTAAGAAAATCTAATTCATTATCATCAACATCACTAAAAATCTTCCAATAACCAGCACCCCAATATTTACCACTGGTGTCGGATCTGGCTTGACTTACAACCTTATTATGTGCATAGATTTTATTCATTTCAATTTGATAATATAAGAAAGCTTTTTTAGTTTCCATACCTATTTGTTGAGTAAATATCGTTATCTTATTTATAGCTGCTAAAGGATCTTTATCCATATCATTAACTACGGCTTCTTGTGTATCCCAATCAGGAGCAGGAGGATTAATACGAGCAGGATGAACAAGTTGAGTATTACGGATACTTTGCTTAAATATAGTGAAGTTCACAAGATCGATTTTATCATTGCCATCAGTTAAAAACTGTGTACGAAGATTAAAATCGTTATCTGGTGTGTAAAATAGTGTACCATTCAATATAGGATCTGTCAAAGATTTAAAGTGAACATCATAAAAGTTATCATCAATATTATGATAACCTAATGGTTTACCTTCACTTATAATAAACCTGGCATTTTTAATATCACTAATATTACCAGTGATAAGAATATAAGTAGGAGCATTACCCAACAATAGATAATCCATACATTCCTCAAAACTCATGCTGGTATCAGGAAGAGAAGAATCAAAAGTAGTAGCCAATATATTAAATTTATTAGTTGCATCATATAATTTATTAGTTGCATCATGTTTAATAGAAGTATTAGTAGGTAGTTCATTATTATTATATTTTATGAGAGGATCATAAATTAAACCCTCTGCACTACAGAATGAAAAAGAAGACATTAAAATAATTAATATTAAAGTTAAGCCTTTCAATTTCATGGAGAATCCCAGCCTAATACATTCAAGTCATGATGTAGCTTGAATCTCATTTTTTTACAAAAATTACGTTTATTTCTATACATTTATATATCACCTATATTTTAGTTTAATTTTATTTAATATACATGCTTATTTTTAATTTTAAGCATGTAGTAAGAACCTAAAAATTTGTTAGATTCTTATTACATGATTAAAAAAAACTTCTTTTTAAATAATAAAATAATAGTTTTTTACTATATAAATACTTTAGTATTTTTATTCAATTCTGTCAACTTAAGGATTTCATTTTTTTATTTATTTATTTATTTATTATTATTTATTCTTCTATGATTTCTTAATTTTTAATATATTCTAAAAAAAATTATTTAAACACTCAAATTACATATATCTTAAGTTGATAGCACATTAATTTCTTTTATTTTAAAAATTTTCATTAACTTATCCTCTTTATATTTAAAACAAGTTTTTTATTTTTAATTTTTTTATAATAAATAAGAAAAATATAAAGATTATTAATTATAAATATCTAATCAAAATATCTAATCAATTATTTATAATCTTATTAATAATATGTCTTTCTTGTTATATTTTATAATAATTTAATTAAATCAAAGTTTAGATAATAAACACATAATCTTTTGATATAAATTATTTTAATTTATATTATGTTTAATTTAAAGTTCAATAATTTAAAATTCAATAATTTAAAGTTCAATAATTTAAAGTTCAATAATTTAAAGTTCAATAATTTAAAATTCAATAATTTAAAATTCAATAATTTAAAATTCAATAATTTAAAATTCAATAATTTAAAATTCAATAATTTAAAATTCAATAATTTAAAGTTTGATCTTGATAAAAATATATTTTAAATTAAATTTAAAATTTTTTAATTTTCTAAAATTAAAGTTATAAGAATTAAAAAACATAATTTATATTGATTTTGATAAAGTTCTAATAAATAACTTTTTTAAAAATAAATATTATTAAAAGATATTAATTTAAAATTAGTTATATTAATTAAATTGTATTTATATTATTTAAAATTTAAAATTATGTGTTTTTATAAATTAATATTTAAAGTTAAATAATTTAATAAAAAAATTTATTATTCAAAATTTTATTATTCAAAATTTAAGAACTTTTTTATAATAACTTTATTTTTCAATTACTTTATTTTTCAATTATAATAACTATAAGATTAAAGATGAAAGCTATGGAAATACCAAAAGAAATGGATAAAGCATATGAAAATGCTAAAAAGACAATTGAGAAGACAATTGAAAATGGTAAAGATATAAAAGTGTATAGTCATAATGATTGTGATGGAATATCTGCAGGTTCAATTTTATCAATAATGCTTGATCGTTTGAATAAAGAACACGAAATAGAATTTATTAGCTTAGATAAACTTGAAAACTTAGAATTAGAACATGAATTAACAATTTTCTCAGATTTAGGTTCAGGT
>JAITPS010000217.1 GCA_031289325.1 Candidatus Methanovirga meridionalis | reverse complement strand
TTAGAATTATTATTGTTAGAATTATTATTGTTAGAATTATTATTGTTAGAATTATTATTGTTAGAATTATTATTGTTAGAATTATTATTGTTAGAATTATTATTGTTAGAATTATTATATTACTAATAATTAATAAAGTTCAAACTATTGGAATGGATGGATTTTTCACTAATTTTACAGATTTAGCAAACAAAAATCATGAGAAAATAATAAATAAATTAATAATCTGGTGGAAATTGAATGAAAAGTGATAATATAAAAAAAGGGGTTAAAAGAGCACCACATAGATCTTTACTTAGAGCATGTGGTCTTAAAGATGATGATTTTAAAAAATATTTCATTGGAATAGCCAATAGCTTTACAGATATTGTGCCAGGTCATATTCATCTTAGAAAAATAGCTGATGCTGTAAAAGAAGGGGTAAGAGAAAAAGATGGGTATCCTTTTGAATTCAATACAATGGCAATTTGTGATGGAATAGCTATGAATCATGAAGGAATGAAATATTCTCTTCCTTCAAGAGAGATTATAGCTGCTACAGTAGAAAGTGTTGCTAAAGGTCATAGCTTCGATGGATTAGTTCTTATTCCAAGTTGTGATAAGGTTGTTCCAGGAATGTTAATGGGTGCTGCTCGCTTAAATATTCCAACAATTGTTGTGACAGGTGGAGCAATGGTTCCTGGAGTTTATAAAGACGAAAAAATAGATTTAATAAGTGTTTATGAAGCAGTTGGATCTTGCTCTTCAGGATTAATGAGTGAAAAAGAGTTATATGAATTAGAAAAATGTGCTTGTCCAGGAGAAGGTTCTTGTTCAGGTCTTTTCACTGCAAATACGATGGCTTGTTTAACTGAAGCAATGGGGATGAGTTTACCTTATTGTGGAACAACACTTGCAACAGATAAAAAGAAAGTTGAAATAGCTATTGAAACTGGAAAAACAATCATAGATTTAGTAGAAAAACAGATTCTCTTAAGTGATATATTAACAGATAAAGCATTTAACAATTGTATTGCTGTTGATATGGCTTTAGGTGGGTCAACTAATACAACACTTCATATTCCAGCTATTGCCAATGAAATAAAAACTAATAATCTTGAAGTTGATTTAGATCTTTTTGATAAAATAAGTAGAGAAGTTCCACATATATGTTCTATTAGTCCTGCTGGAAATGATACTATATTGGATTTACATAATGCTGGAGGCATTCCAGGAGTTTTAAAAACAATTGAATCTAAATTATATACTAATTTAATCACGGTTAATGGTAAAACAATAGAAGAAAACCTAAAAAATGTTCAAGACATTGATAGAAAAATTATTCGTTCTATTGATAATCCTGTTCATAATGAAGGTGGAATAGCTATTTTAAAGGGGAATTTATCTCCAAATGGATCGGTTGTTAAACAAGCTGCAGTAGATGACGACATGCTATACCATAAAGGACATGCCAAAGTATTTAATAGTGAAGAAGAAGTTGTTGAATCAATTTTAAATGGATGGATTGAAGAGGGAGATATTCTTGTTATTAGATATGAAGGACCTAAAGGTGGACCAGGAATGAGAGAAATGCTTAATCCAACCTCTGCTCTCGCAGGAATGTCCATTAAAAAAGTAGCTCTTATTACTGATGGTAGATTCTCAGGAGGAACAAGAGGACCATGTATAGGTCATATATCTCCTGAAGCCATTGAAAATGGTTTAATTTCAATAATTGAAAATGGAGATTTAATAGAAATAGATATCAAAAATAGAAAATTAGAACTTGAACTCGATGATGTAGAAATTAAAAATAGAGTTTCAAAACTCAATCATCCTAAAAAAGAATTAAGTGGATGGCTAAATGTTTATCAAAAATTAGTTAGTTCTGCTGATAAAGGAGCTATTTTAAAATAATATATTATTTTTTTATTAAATGACCAATTATTCATTAAATAGAGAGAGAGAGAGAGTTTGTGGTTAATTTTCAAAATTTTTTAATTTTACTGAAACTTCTTAATTTTACTAAAATTTTTTAATTTTTAAAAATATTCTTTATATTTTTATTAATTTAAAATCTAAATATTTTATTTTAATTATTCTTTAAAAATAAGAAATTTAATTAAAAAAATTAAATTTAAAAGAAAATTTAAAACAATAATGTTGCTAAAATTCAAATTTCCTACTATATACTATTATGTGTCTAAATTTTTTTGCCTAAAAAACAAATTTCAGATTTTCAATTTCCATCCTCTTTTTGCCAGTCATTTTTTAAAGTTTAGAAAAATGTTTATATAATTAAAAATATATTACTATTCATTATTAAATAATCTATTTTAATAAGAATTTAATCTATAAAAAATTTTAATATAATTATATCAAATTTTAAATATTAAAATTATTGAGGTGAATTAAATGTCAAAAGTTAAAGGAACAAATAAAAGAACCAGACAAAAATCCCACTATAGGAAACCCGGAAGTAAAAGAGGAAGAGCTACTAAACGATGGTAGCTGATTCTAATAAAATATTAAAGGAAATTTTCTTTATATTTTTATTAATTTAAAATCTAAATGTTTTATTTTAATTATTCCTTAAGAGTAAGAACTATTCCTTAAGAGTAAGAAATTTAATTAAAAAGATGAGGTGTTTGTTATGAGTTTTGGTATTGGTTTTTTGTTGTTGGCGGCTGTTAATTCTGTTTTGCATTTGACTGGTTTTAATATGTTTGATCCTGTTAATTTAGTGATTTTGTTTGTGATTTCCGTGGTGTTAGTTTTTGTTAGGATGTATATTTTTAAATAAATGTACACCAGATAGTGTATATATGAATGATGAAGAGGATCATTGGTTTGTTTTAAAAGGGTTATTTGAGGATTCCATAGAAGAAAGCTTCAATTTCGACAATCGATGTATACAATGTTTAGAGTAGCATTGAAATCACGATCCATTATAGAATCATAGTTAGAACAAGTAAAAACACGATTAGCTGACCTTAATTGATTAAGTTTAGTGTATAGAATTACCTATTTTAGGTAATTGAATTAATAATTATTCCCTAACTGGTCGGAGTTTTCTCACCAAATTCCTAAACTTAATATCAAATTCCTAAACTCAATATTTGAAAAATTTTATAAAATTAATTATATGGTTTATGGAAGAGTTCTTAAATTTTGAACGATAAATTTTTTTATTAAATTATTTAATTTTAAATATCAGTTTATAAAAATCCATAATTTTAAATTTTAATTAATATAAATAATTTTTAATTAATATAAACGAATTTTAAACT
>JAITPS010000214.1 GCA_031289325.1 Candidatus Methanovirga meridionalis | reverse complement strand
TTCTTTAATTTTAATTCTTTAATTTTAATTCTTTAATTTTAATTCTTTAATTTTAATTCTTTAATTTTAATTCTTTAATTTTAATTCTTTAATTTTAATTCTTTAATTTTAAATATTTTTCATGAAAATCTATAATTTTAAATTTTAATTAATATAAATGTATTTTGATTAATATAAATAATTTTTAATTAATATTTTTTAATAATATTTATTTTTAAAAAAATTATTTATTAAGAACTTTATCAAAACCATCAAAACCAATATAATATTAATTACAAAAATTTTTTTTATCATCAGGATTTCAATATTTCAAAATTATCTTAAATTTAATAATTAACTTCTTTTCATAGGGGTATTATATATTTTACTTTTAAGAAAAAAAATATATTATAATGATTCTTTAAATTCCCCATAACCTCATTCTTATGTATAGTGTTTCTTTATTTGATTTAAATATTCATAGAATAAAATTACTGAAACATTTGGCAAAGAAGAGGCTAAAGATTATTAAATATTGATTAATTATGTCCCAGACCATGTAAAGTGGCTTAATATTGTAAAAATAGAAATTAATGTTATGGATATTCAATGCACGGATAGAAAAATAGGAAGTAAAGAGTTATTAATTGAAAAAATCATATTTCATGATTATAGGAATAATATGGGTAAAATAAAATGGAATTTCACTAAAATGGGATGCTGATAAGAAATTAGGAAAATATTATCTATAAATACTATTATGCACAAAAATTAATTGATCATGACACTAAAAAATTGAACATAATTTCTTAAGTTGACAGCATTGAGTTAATATTTATATATTTTAATATTATGGTCTTTATGGAAAAGTTCTTAAATTTTGAAATGATAAATTTTTTTATTAAATTATTTAATATTAAATATTATTTCACTAAAATCAATAACTTGAAATTTAAAACAATATAAATTTATTTTGATTAATATAAATAACTTTAGGTTAATATTTTTTAATAATATTTATTTTTAAAAAAATTAGTTATTAAGAACTTTATCAAAACCACCATAATATTTTTTCCCTCATGTTTTTTAGGTGATTCTTAGTGCATCTAACTTACTTTTGTCTTTGTTTTATTTTTATTATGAATTTCATTTTTAAATTTGAGTTTTATTTTTAAATTTTTATCTTATAAAATTATGTTAGTTTTAAAATAAGTTCTCTTAGTTTTTCATTTAATTTTTTATAATACTTAACTTCTTTTTCTAATAAATTAACATTTTCTTTTAATAGGTCATGCTCATCTTGAAGAGAAAGATAATTTTTATCTATAGTTTTTTCTTCAAATTCTACTTCTTGATCAATCTTTAAAGTTTCTACTTTCTCTTTAAGTGATTCTATTATATTTTTTTGTTTTTCTATTGTAGAATTTAATTTTTCGTATTTCTCAAATGCTTCTTTATTCATGACAATGACTTCTTCATCATCTTGAAAAATATCATTTTTCTTAGGCAACATTATTTGAACTTGTTCAGTTTGATATTTTTTCTTTTTACCATCTTTTAATCTTCGGGAATATTTTCTGATATACTTTTTCACAGTACCTTCGGCATAATCCATAATAAAACCTTTAAGTAAATAACATTTGATTAAAATTTTTGACTCATACACAAGATATATTACAAAATTTTAATCATGTTAAATTGAAAACAATTATAATTATTTTAGAATTACTTGCATTACTTACTAATATAATAATGTCTACATTTAATTTAATTGGTTTTTATAAATTTTATCAAATTTGTAATATGTTAGATCATCACATACATACATACAACACACATCACACATGAACCTTAAACATTTTCATCATAATTAGGACATAACTTATCAGCAAGATCTTTAAATTGTATCCTCAAAAACACTCATTATTCCACATCAACAAGAAACTTATTTATATTTTAAAGATTTTGAAAAGTTAAATGTTCTGTTATTCTTAATCCTCAATATTTCACCAAATAGGTAATTGAATAATCAATGTGTTTTTATTTACAATTTTTCTTCTTTACTTATATAAATGGGTCTTTTTTTAGTTTCAAAATAAGTTCTTGAGAGATATAAACCAAGTAAACCAATACAAAATAGTTGTACTCCACCAATGAATAAAATTAAACATACTGTAGATGCCCATCCTGGTACAGAATCGTTACCAATCAAATATTGAATTATAATCACAAATATAAATATTATTGAAATTACAGATAGTACAATCCCTAAAATTGTTGAAATGGATAATAAAGAGGTTGAAAATGAGACGATTCCTTCAATAGAATATTTTAAAAGTTTTAAAAATGACCAACTGCTTTCACCATCTTTTCTCTCAATATTCTCAAACTCCAAATATTTAGTCTCAAAACCTACCCATGAAAATATACCTTTTGAAAATCGGTTGTATTCGGTTAAACTCAAAACAGAATCAGTCATAGCCCGACTCATCATACGATAATCTCTTGACCCATCCACAATATAAACATCACTCAATCTATTAATTATTTTATAAAAAAGTTTAGAAAATAGTGATCTTAAAATAGGTTCGCCTTTTCTTGTTACTCTTCTTGTTGCAACAGAATCATAACCAGACCCCATATAATCTATCATTTTAAGTAGTAATGATGGTGGGTCTTGAAGAT
This sequence comes from Candidatus Methanovirga meridionalis, assembly GCA_031289325.1. Taxonomy (GTDB): domain Archaea; phylum Methanobacteriota; class Methanobacteria; order Methanobacteriales; family Methanobacteriaceae; genus Methanovirga; species Methanovirga meridionalis. The sequence continues at coordinate 2,187 of JAITPS010000214.1, read as the reverse complement.
CAGCATCCATTGTTACAATATAATCTCCTTTACTGTTTTTTAATCCAGCATATATTGCAGCTTCTTTTCCAAAGTTTCTTGAAAATTTAATATATTTTACTCTTTCATCTTTTCTTGAAAGGTCTTTAATAACTTTAAATGTATCATCTTTAGATCCATCGTCAACAAAAATAACTTCAAAATCTAAATTGTCTTTATCTTTAAAAACCTTTAGAATTTCATCATAAAATACTGGAGCTGTTTTTTCTTCATTAAAGCATGGAACACAAATACTAACTAATATCATTTTCATCATCTTTTCATTTTAAATGCATTATACTGAATTCGATAAAATCGGGATTTAATCCATTGTAATTGCACTATTTATTATTTAGCTTTTATTCTTAAAAATTAGATTTTTTTAAGGTTATTTTCATAAAATAATAATTTTTAATAATTCATTGAATTATGGAAGATCCTCTTAATAGTGATATTTTTTAGAATTTTATAGAATTTATGGATAAAAATCAAAATTATATTCGAAATTGGTGCATATTGTTCACAAGAGATGATAAAAATCATTGTCGCCCAATTTCTGATAAATAAGCATTTATAATTGATATTATTTAAAGACAATATCTTTACTTAAAACATAATTTAAAACAACTACAATAATTTGTGTGATTATTTTTGCAATACTTAAACCTAAAATAAGGATATTAAAATTTAAAATACTGATTAATAGATACATTAGCCCTTGATCGACAACTCCAGAAAAGACTCTTCCTCCCATAAAAAGAGCAAATTCAATATGGATTGAATTATTCTTGCTTTCAAATACCCAAATTTTATTTGTAATATATGCAAATACTACTGAAATAATCCATGCGATTATATTTGGTATTAGCCAAGGAATATGAATGAAATCAGGAATATGAATGAAATCAGTGAAAATTGTATAAGAGATAATATTAACTGCAGTTGTTAAAACACCAAAGACTAAATATAAAATAATTTCTTTATTTTTTAATAAATATAATATCTTTTGTTTTAAAGTTAATTTTTTGTTTTTTAAGCCTAATTGAATATTAACATCCCCATGTTACTTAACTGACGATTGAACTTTAGCTATTTTGGTCATTTCAGCTCTAAAAAGGAATTTAACTTTCTTTTCTTCAAACTTAAAACTTTACCTTTAATAAGGCTTAAAAAACCATGAACTTTAATTCAATTCATTTTAGGTAGCCAAACTTTATTATTTTTTAAATCAAATTTTTTATCAGTCGTTTTATAAGATTGCTTAGGATTATGCGATGGAGGATTCATAGTTATACATATCACAACCATAGGAATATTTAAAATTCCATTGGTCATTAATTAACATTTGATTCCAAATGAATCCTCTTTATAACCAAATGATTGATCTGTTAAATTCATTTATTGTTTATTAGGAGCTAATTTAAATTTAAAACCTTTATTAACTTTTTTAATCATGATTTTTACCCTTCTTTATTTTTACTTCAAGTATGTATGTATTTGTTCTTTCTACCATATAAATGTTTCGTTCACATTCCAATGCTGTCAAGTTAAGAAAATTATTTTTTTAAACATGGATTGAAATTAAAAATGGAGATTGTATAGATAAGATTTTAGATAGAAATTTTAATCAAATTCTTAAGCTGATAGCAGGAATGATTTTAGCCTATTTTTTTTTAATAGCTATTTTTTTAATATTATTAACTTCTTCTTCTTCAATTGGAAGTTCAATAGCTGATGTACCATGACAAGGTTTAGTGTATGGAATAATAATTGTTCCTTTTTTAGAATTTACTCCAATTGGAATAGGTGGAAGACCTATAATTCTCGCACCTAATATTTTATCTCCAGGATTTATATAAAGAATTTTATCTGCTTTTTCCTCTATAATTTTAGCACAATCTTTAAATCCAGCTCTTGTGATGAATATTTCATAATCATCAGATTGTTGAAGGTATGTTTCTAAGCAAAATGACATTTTCCCACGATTATAATTTTGTTCATGTATTAATTATAGTTATTATGATAAAGTTCTTAAATTTTGAATAATAGATTGAACGATAAATTTTTTTATTAAATTATTTAATTTTAAATATCAGTTTATAAAAATCCATAATTTTAAATTTTAATTAATATAAATAATTTTTAATTAATATAAACGAATTTTAAACT
>JAITPS010000024.1 GCA_031289325.1 Candidatus Methanovirga meridionalis | reverse complement strand
TCGTATAGTTTGTTTAAGATATTTTCTTTTAGAATGGATTGTTTAGTGAATATTAATAAAAAATCTTTTAGTATGTTATCGTTATGTTTTAAATCATCTAAATTGAATTGTATGTATTTATCTTGTGATTTGTGATTATATAAACGGAATTCATAGTAATTTGATACTATGAACCATTTAATGGATTCTTTTTTGTTTGCATAGTTGGATGCTTGTTCTACAGGGGATAGACCACCATGATAAGGTTTATCAAGATTTATATCTGTTCCTTTCAATTCTATTGGAATGTATGGTTCACCATCTTTTATTATCATGAATTCAACAGAACGATTATCTAAGGAATAACCAAATTCAAAATCAACACCAAGCTTATATCCTAACAGTTCTTCTAAAATTATCCTCTGAAAATAAGGATAATTTCTCATTTCATTGCTTAGTTCTTCATCCTCATATTTATTATACCATTGATTCAATGCTTCTTTATGAGTATATAAAATTTTAATATTCTTACCATATTTCCCATAAGCATTATTCAATCTTAAAAGAGTATTTTTAATCATAAATACAATCTATTATTTATTTTTAAAAAATAATAATTTTAATTTTAAAAAAATTGATTTTAAGAAAAATTGTACTCTAACAATTTTTGCAAAAATTTAAGTTTCATACTTTATAAAATGATTATAAAAGAGAGTGCAACAATATATTAAAGTCATCAGGTTTGATCAATTATTTTAAAAATCTTATAAACTCCTCTTTCTTCTTATTTTCCCAATTATCACTAAATAACTTCTTATCAAGATGAAAAACAACTAAATATCTATAAATCACAATTATTGTTAAAAGAATTATTACAACCTCCCATTGAAAACGGGTTGGATATAAAAAATTCAATATAATTAACAAAGCAATTATAATAATGGCTCTAAATATATACTTATAAAATTTTTTCTTTTCTTTTAAATCATCTTCTTTAAATTTAGACGGAATATCATCTGAATCATTATTTTTCATATACTTCTCAAGTCTCTTATTATCCTTTTTATTTTTAAATCCTTTTTTTAAACCTGTATAATTTAAATATTTATAAGCTATTCTTAATAAAAAGATGATTACAACACCAAAATAAATGTATTGGGTTATCATTAATTGAGTATTTGAATAACTATTTCCTATTAAAAACATTCTTATTATAACAAACAACATTAAACCAATGATGAATATTGTTTCTAAATAAAACTTCTTAGTTTCTTTAACTAAAACCATTGCCTTTTCTTCAATTTTATCAGACATATTTTTAACCTACAAATATACACTGTTGTTAAAATAAGAAAATTTATCTTAACAGAATCTGGGTGACATTTATTTTTTCTGAAATTTTATTTTTTTGAAACTATAAAAAATTTCTTAAATTAATGCCTACCCATTAATAATAATTATAACCCATGGTATATAAATGTTTCGATTTTTTCATTCCCCCCCCCCCCCCCCAATGCTGTCAACTTAAGAATTTTATCCTTTTTAAACCTATTAAATAAAAGTTTTATATAGTATTTAGTTATTAATACCATATTATACAATTATTTTGATGGTTAATTTTTATGTTGAGTTGTTTTGATAGAGTTATGGGTATTCATGTTGATTTGAAAAGTAGTGAAATTTTTGATAATGGAAGACTGAAATTTAATTCTTTTATCAGAAATAGGAAATTAAATTTTGTGGATATGTTGTGGTTGATACTTTATAGAAGAGGTTTGAGTTTATCCTTGGATTTACATGATTTTTGCAAATTAAAAAATATTACCAGAGTGACAAAGCAGGTATTTTCAAAAGCTCGGAAAAATATTGATCCAGAAGCATTCAAAATTCTGAATTTCAAATATTTAAAGCGAATCTATGATAATACTAAGTATAAAACTTTCATGTGTCATATTCTTTTAGCTGTTGATGGTTGTAATCTGAATTTGTTGAATGATAAAACTTAGTGGAGAATATGGTGGAGTCACAAATAAAAATGGTGTTATTGTTCGTGTTAAGGCTTTAAGCAGTGAAATTTATGATTGTTTAAATAATACTGATGATAGATTTTAAAATAGCACCATATGAAACAAGTGAGAAAGAACTCGCAATAAAAAACATAGAAGAAGCACTAAAATTATTTAAAAACAAACCAGTGATTATCAATGTTTGATAGAGGATACCCATCATTCGAACTATTCCATTACTTAATGAAAAAAAGAGTTAAATTTTTATTCAGAATCAAAAAAGATGCATATAAAAAAAGAAAAAATACTAATGAAAACAAATGATGAATTCATTGATTTTAAAATGACTAAAAATAGGATCAATCATATTGAGAATGAACAAGTTAAAAAGGAGCTATTAAAAATCGGGGAAATCAGCTTAAGAATAACAAAGGTTAAATTATCAACAGGAGAAGAAGAACATTTAATAAGTAATTTACCCACAAATAAAGTGGATTACAATCAAATAAAAGGATTATATGCTAAAAGATGAGAAATAGAAAAATCTTTCGATGTTTTAAAAAATAAGCTTAATATCGAAAACAAACATCCTACAAAACATAAAAAACGAAACTAACCAAAATATTAAGGGTAATGAAAAAAATAAACAATTAAAATATGAATATAAACCAAACAGGAACATACTGATAGGTCTCTATAAAAGCGACATCACAGATATAATACTTGAACCCTCGTTAGATAAGAAAAAACAAAAATTTGTAACAATGACTGAAGAAATAAAAAAAAATTTAATACCCATTATACCCAATAGAGAATTTGAAAGAAATAAACAAAGAAATAAACCTAAATATGTTCCAAACTTAAGTAGAAACTTTTAAAACACAACCATACTCTAATTCAAAAGCAAAAACATGCCTAATTTTACAGTGAATTGACTCATTCCTTAAGTTGACAGCATCGCCCTCCCCCAATAGGCTTAAATTCAGTAATTAAAGTATGAAATTGGAAATAAAGATTTGTAAATTCATTAAAACATAATCCTCTGTATTTAATGGTTTAGTAAAATGTATAGTACTTCCCTTATACTATAATAAAAGTTATATTTTTTATTTTTAATAGCTTGATGCATGATTTGCTCTACATTTCTTTGTTGATACTGTATGTCTTGTTTTCTGGTTTTTGAGTGCTTGGTTGTGCTGTACTATAACTCATTAGTTCTATTAGATAGTCAAAGTTTTTATTTTTCATACATCCATATCCCAATATTATATTCAATGCAATTTGATTTGAAAAATCCTACTGCATCGTTCATGTTTATTTTTCTTTTTTTATCAGAATTATCAAGTATCCCTCTTTCTTTTCTTCTTAATCCTGCTTTATGTGTCATATCTATAATAATATTGTGGATTAGTATTTGGGAGAAGAAATCTTGTTCAACTACTATATTCTGTGTGGCCTCTAATATGTTCAATTTTTAAGAAATTTTTTAAGTGATCGTAAGATATCTCAATTTCTCATCTTAATTTATATATTTCTTTAAGATCATCTTGATTGAATTTATTCATTGGTAAATTACTAATTAAATATTTTTCTTCTCCGTTTTCCAATGAAACTGTTGTTATATCTAAGATTAATTTTCCCTAATTTTCTAAATTCGTTCTTAATCTTCTCTGATGCTTTACTCGAACCTATACGATTTGAACTTAATATTATATCTACAAATTCATCTTTGGTATCCATAGCTTCTCTTTCTTTTTTATACATAGACTTGGGTAATCTGAACACGAATTTAATATTTTCTTCACACAATAAGGTATAGAAGAATTCCAATGATGGATAACCTCTATCAAATATGAAAATCTTCGCTTTGTCTTTTAAGAAACTTATATTGGCTATGTTTTTGATGTTGCGAAATATTAATGTTTTTTCACTGGTTTTGTACTTATCAATGGCTAAATCAAAGATAAATATGATTTAAACAGTCGTATAACATGCTCACATTAGCACCAGTAGATCTTAAAATCCCATCATCACATTTTTTACCACCATATATCTCCCTTAAAGGTTTTATATT
>JAITPS010000274.1 GCA_031289325.1 Candidatus Methanovirga meridionalis | reverse complement strand
TTTATTTATATTATTTTAAATTTATTTATATTATTTTAAATTTATTTATATTATTTTAAATTTATTTATATTAATTAAAATTTATTTATATTAATTAAAATTTATTTATTTTATTTTAAATTTATTTATTTTATTTTAAATTTATTTATATTATTTTAAATTTATTTATATTAATTAAAATTTATTTATATTAATTAAAATTTATTTATAATATTTAATATTTGAAATTATGGATTTTTATAAATTAATATTCAAAGTTAAATAATTTAATAAAAAAAAATTTTATAATTCAAAATTTAAAAACCTTTCAAATGAATATAGATATAATAAAAATTAATAATATAGATAAATAAAAATCAAGCATAATAAAGTTTCATGAAATATATAAAAACAACTACATAATTTTTTAAATAACTTTGAAGATAAATCTACATTATTTTTAATTAAATTAGATTTAAAATTCTTTAATATGGATATTAAAAGTCCAACAATTATTTTTATTATCAATTAATATTTTTGAAAGTAGTTCTTCTTTTAATTCATTTCTTTCTATTATTTCTATTATTTTTATTATTTCTATTATTTCTAAGATCTTTAATTAAAGAACTAATTTTTTTTAAAGCATCATTTTTTTTAATATCAGTTTCAATTATTACTCTTCCAGATTGTTCCCACCATGATTTAGGATAAGATTTATCTGTTTCTTTTTGTGGATTGAACTTAAGTTTTGAAGCTACCTTTACTATTTCATTTAAGTCAGGATTTTTTATACAGTATTCTTTAGCTATTTTTCTACCTTCTTTTCGTGTTTTCATTGAATTTATATAAACTGGCCATATTATTGACAAATAATCACCTCTTATTAATTATTTAAAGTTATTATCTGGATTAGTTTTTCATTATTTTAATAAAAGTAATCAATTTAATGTACATATCATTGATTTTTATAAATCTAATTTTATTGATTTTTATAAATCTAATTTTATTAATTTTTCAATTGTAAAAAACAATGCTAAATATATTTTAGTAATATTTATCTTTAAAAAAGCTATTTATTTAGAACTTTATCAAAACTAAATGAATATAGGATTAAAAAATAAAATGTAAGAGTTTATTTGTAAACATTCATTAATAAATTTACAATTCATCACATAATCAATGTTTCATAAAGTTTCAAATAAAAGTTCTAACATGCTTTTAACCGTATATTTATCAGGATAAATAGAATATATACCAAATTCTTCAAGAGTTTTGTGTGTAATTGGTCCAATAGACACTGTTAGAATGGAAGTGGATAACTTATTTATTAATTCATTAACTTGTTCATCAACAGCTATTTTAAATAGGTTTTTAATGGTTAGTGGACTTGTGAATGTAATTGCATCAATCTCATTATTTAATATCTTTGAAATCAGAACTTCAATCCTTACAGTATCTAATGGTAATTTTGATTTGTATGCTTCAGCTATTAAAACCTTAGCTCCTAATTTTTCTAATTCATTAGGAAGAATTAATCTTGCATCTAATGTTCGTGGTATTCCAATGCATTTATTTTTAATATCTAATTTTTTAAAAGATTCAATAAGTCCTTCTGCAGTGAAATTTTCTGGAATTAGATCAATATCTAAACCATGCTCAGATAATTTTTCAGCTGTTTTCAAACCAATAGCTGCAACCTTAGTTTTATTTGATAAATCATCTTTAAAAGTTGGATAAAAATTAAATATTGATTCAATAGTTGTGGGTGATGTGAAAATTAACCATTCCATTTTATCTAAATTGTTTATAAGATTTTTAAGAGTTTTGCTGTTAACTATCTCAAGTTCTAATGTTGGAGCAATAAATGCTTTAGCTTTAAATGATTCAATAATTTCATGAGCTTCGTCAATACGATCAAATGGTCGTGTGAGAGCTATAATTTTTTTTTTATTTTCCATAAATAATACCTAATATATAATTCTTTAATTATTTTATATTTATATTTTTCAACTTTAGATATATTTTTGGCAGTGCAAAATTAACATGGAAATTTAAAATCCAAAATTTAGTTTTTAGGTAGAAAAAATTTAACACATATACCTATCATCAAATTTTTAGTCTATTTTCTTATTTTTCATTCGCAAAAATCCATCCTCTTTTTACAGTGCCATATTTTTCAACTTTAGAGAGTTTCTATAAATCCATTAATTCAAAAATTCAGAATTTCAAAAGCACATTATCCAACCTTCAAATTTGAAATAAAGCATTTTTAATAAATATTAATATTTATGAATATTAATAAAAATGAGGTTTATGGAAACTCCATTTAATATAATCATTATAGGAAAGTTCTCATTATGGAATAAGTTCTCATATTTTAAAATGACAATTTTTTTACTATATATTTGAGAACCAAATTTTTTGCAAAAATCATTGTTTTCAATTTTCCTTAAATTCAATTTATTAAGTTTAAATTCATTATTTTTAATAAATAATTATAGTGGCTTTGATAAAGTTCTTAATAAATAACTTTTTTTAAAATTAAATATTATTAAAAAATATTAATTTAAAACTATTTATATTATTTAAAATTTGTTTATATTGTGCTGTTTTTATATTGGGATGTTCAAATCTTTACTTATAAGGTTTTATTAGTATTAATTTTTAGAGGGACATCAAAAATTTAATTGAAATCAAATTTTTACTTTAAAAAAACTTTAAAGTTTCAATAGCACTTCAAGTCATTGCACAAAACTTTTAAAAATATTAAAATCTTAAGTAAAATGCAATAATAAGTTATTTTAGTTAAGTTTTTGATAGGTCAAATATATGCAAAATCATGAAAGTTACTGTTCTCAAGAATTTTTCATCAGTAAAAATTTGAACAGTCTCTTAGTAAATCTTTAAAATAGATAATTTGACATGTGCTTCTTCATAAAGACTAAATATTTATTAAAAAAATAATTTAATCAATTGATTTGAATTTTTTTAGAATCTTCCATTAATTTCTCATGTTTTGCAAGAAGTTGCTTTTTTTTGCTTCTAATGTTTCTTTTTCTTTTATTAGAATTTTATTATGATCTTCTTCTTCAGAGTGTTTTAAACTCAAATTTTTTAATTTTTTCTCAAAAACATTGTTTTCTTTTTCGTTCTTAGATTTAATATTATTTAATCTTATATTCTCATTTTCAAGCTCATTTAAAGTAGAGCTTAGTTCATTATAACTTAGTATAGGTTTATTTTTATTATTCATATAAAATCTTCACAAAATTGAATTATTAAAAAGATAGTTATTAATTAATTTAGTTTATGACCATTTGAGGGGGGCATGATTTTTTTATTATATTTAAAAAGTTTCATACTTGAAGTTATTGAAAACAATGGACAATCTTATTACAATATTTTGCTACTTAAGAAATAATATTAACTGCATTGAATGTTTTTTTATTTTTCTTTTTATCAAAGCTTTCTTCTAAATAAAAAAATACACTTAAACCTTCTTTAATGGATTTTTTATTTCCTTTAAAAGAATTAAAGTTGAAATAGTAGGAATCTGTGCTGAAATTTCTTTTAATGAATCCTGCTTTTCTATTAGGCAAAATTTTATCAATTGTTCCCTTATATGATTCCTGATTTTTATACTTTAAATCCTCCCAAAATCTTCTTAAGATATTTTCTAAACTTTCAGGACGGATATTCTTTTCTGTATTGATATCTAACTTTTTCAATCTCTCAATTTCTTTATCATCAATATGCCACTGATTTTTATTCCTAATTTGATAAACTAATTCAGCATGCAATTTTGCTTCTGATTCCATCCCTTTTTCAAATAATAAAGATTCTAAAAGAGAATATAATTTTATTTTTTTGTCAGGTTCTCCAAAGTTCAATGCAGCATCAATTGCATATTTTAAAGATTCATCTATATGGTTCAAATTATAATAAGTATCTGCAAGCTCTTTTTGAATATACCACTCTTTTTTTACCAATAACACCTCTTTTAATAGTTCCACAGCAATTTCGTGGTTTCCTAATCTATTATTTGATAAAGCTATTCTTCTTTTAAACCAAATATCATTATCATATCTAAATTTTGATATGTTTTCAAGAGCTTTTTCTGATATTTTAATAGCATCTTCAAAATCTTCAAGTTCAAAATGGGCTTTTGATCTTGCAACAAACCAATTCTCTTTTTTTGATGGTAAATTTCGTTCTTTTCCACTGTTATCTGTGAAAGTAAATGAATCATCTGATAAAAGATTAGGATCAAGTTTATCTGTCCAATATATAACCTCATCAAAATTCTTATTTTCAGAGAAAAATTCTATAACCTTCATTAAAGATATAGTATAAACACAGGGTTCATCCTTTTTTGATAAATCTTTTTGTTTAGTTAGAATAGTGATTAATTCGACTATTTCATTTAAATTTTCACCATTCGAATCTTTAATATGAGTATAATAAAGACTCCAAGCATAACATATTGAATCCCACTTATTAAAGTTTTCAGGATGATTTTCATGAAGTGGCTTATATAATTCAATTGCTTTATCGTAATTCTTATTTTTATATTCCTTCTTAGCATTTTTGAGTTTTATTGTTAATTCTTCATTTTCTACCATAGTTTCACAGATTTTAATTTTTGTATTCATCTCTTTTTCAAATTCTTTTTCCAATTTTATTTCATATTCAAGTCTACTCTTAATAAGAGACTTTATTTTTAATTTGTCAGAAATTGTCTCAGGTTCTTCAATGAATATTTCCATTTCCCCATATATTTAGCATGTTCATTTCTTAAGCCTTTTTAAGCTTGTTTTCCATATATCATATTATCGCTTCATTTTATCTATAATATCTTTGATAAAGTTCTTGACAAATAGATATTATTAAAAAATATTGATTTAAAATTATTTATATTAATTAAAATATGTTTATATTATTTTAAATTTAAAATTATAGATTTTCATGAAATAGTATTTAAAATTAAATAATTTGATAAAAAATTTATCATCCAAAAATTAAAAACTTTTCCATAATAAATATAATTTAATAAAAAAATTTATCATTCAAAATTTAAAAACCTTTTCATGAACAATATATTTAAAAAATTAATTATATATATTTATTTTTTATGTCTGTATTCTAAGATTACCATAGTTTCATCATCGAATTGTTCCATGTTATTAGTAAAATCATTTAAGTCTTTTTTAATTTTTAAGATTAACTCTGCAATATTGGTCTTTTTATTATTGTTTAAAACAGCTAACAATCTGTCTTTTGAATATTGTTCATTATTTTGATTAATTCCTTCAGTAATTCCATCGGTATATAAATATAATCTATCTCCTTTATTTATTTTGGTTTCATATTGAATATAATCCATATTATCTATTATTCCGAGTACAAGTTGGGGTTTTGTAGTTAAAGTGTTGTAATCTGAATAATTTTGGGATATGAATGGAGGGTCGTGACCAGCATTTACATAGACTAATTTTCCTGAGCTGAGTTCCAATATTCCAAACCATGAGGTTATAAACATGACTTCGTTCTCATTATTTTCACAGAGTCTTTTATTAATGTTGTTAAAAATTTCTGATGGAGTTAAACCAAAATATGATTGTTCTTTAACTAAAGTCGTTGCTTGTGCCATGAGTAATGCTGCTGGCATTCCTTTACCACTTACATCAGCAATAACAATAGCTAAATGGTCATCATCTATTAAGAAATAATCATAAAAATCTCCTCCAACATTTTTTGCAGGTTCAGAAATCGCATAAATATCAAATTCATTCAATTTATCTGGAAATGGAGGAAAAACATTGGGCAGAATATCTTTTTGAATTTTCGATGCTATAGAAAGTTCTGTGACAATCCTCTCTTTTTCACTTGTAACTTTCTTTAAATCCTCAATATAAACTTCTAAATTCTCAATCATTTCTTTAAAAGATTGAGCTAAAGATCCAAGATCAAATTTATTACGAGATAAAACATCTAATTCATTTAATATAATCTCTTTTTTTTCATTTAATTTTTCATCAGATTCTAATGTTCCATCTCCATTATTAAGTTTATTTAAAACATAATTTTCTGTAATCTCAGAAATTGAACTTAATGGTTTAGAGAAATGACTCTCCAAATAATTCATTAAAATTATGGAAACAGCGAACACTGTTATAATCTGTGCAAAGGTGATTGCACTACCAAAAGATGTATCCAAGGATGTAAAACTAAACATTGTAATAAGCATTGAAAATATGGACAAAAATGTGAAAATAAAAATTACAATTTCGTTGAAAGATTTATTCTTTTTAACTACAATATCTTTAGTAATTGGCTTAAGAATAACTAAAAGAATTATAAAAGTCAGATCGGTAATAATGAGTAAATCGCTATTTTTATCAGGAATTTCAGCTGAAAAAAACATTATAAGTATAATGAACAATGTTATTGTAAGAACAATCAACATAATATCAATAATTTTAGAATAAAATTTTAGATTTCTAGAAAAAAGTTGGTATCTTGCTTTTTTAGGTTTGTAAATATTGAAATTAGACAAACCAGCTGTTAAAATAAATAAAATACTTAAAATAAGGGATGTATTTGTTATAAAAAGAAAACTATTAATAAATTCATCTATAAGTCGTATCTGAAATAAGGCTCCTGAATAACTAATTGCAAAATAAATATGAATAAACACATAAAATGCATTGGTTAGGCAAATTATTATTATAAGCTTAATTAAGTTATATGACTCATATAAATGCATTGTTGATATTTTTTTATTAAAATCAAAAGAATAATATAATTTATAAATAAAAATATTTACAAACAGCACAATTAAAGAAAAAGATAAAGACTCGGGAATTGAAAAAAGATTATGTTGCATTGAACATATAATTCTTGCTATTAAATCCCCAATACATAAACCTGCAATCCCAATTGGATCCCATATTAAAGGAAAAAAAGATATAAGGATTATAGAAGGATCAATTTTATCGTGAAAATACAGAGAATCACTAAAAAAATGTGAAAGCAACTACATATATTGTTAAGGATACTAAAAATCTCTTTAAATTACTTTTTAATTCATCTTCCATTAAATTCATTCCAATTTACAAGCTAAAATTAATAAATAGCTTTAGATTATTTTATTTAATACTTCTAATTATAGTTTAGAACCAAATTTTATATATGTTTATGTAAAAATGTTTGTAATTACTCATTATTTTTAAATATCTTATTGTTGAAAATTTATTTTCAACTTAGGAGAATTTATTTGCATGTTTAAGAATTTCGAACTAATATTAAGTTAATTTTTTAAGTAATAATTTTTATTCTTTCATTTTTAAAAATAATAGTGCGACAGGATAGGGTCTCTATTCTTCATTAATTAAATCAGTGAAATATTGTTAAATATTTTAATCCCAGTTGTGTGGGATTTTCTCCCCAGAAACTCTTAAACA
>JAITPS010000273.1 GCA_031289325.1 Candidatus Methanovirga meridionalis | reverse complement strand
AATTTTAAATTAATATTTTAATTAATAGTAAATAATTTTAAATTAATATTTTAATTAATAGTAAATAATTTTAAATTAATATTTTAATTAATAGTAAATAATTTTAAATTAATATTTTTTAATAATATTTAATTTTAAAAAAAATTATTTATTAAGAGCTTTATCAAAACCACTATAATTAATATAATCAAATGGTACAGCAGAAAATTACAGAACTTCTGATTGAATAAATTTAAAAATATGGATTTAATCCTTATAATATCTTGAAAAATCAAGATAGGTCTTTATCAATAAATATTAAACTAATTAATTTATAATATGTTACTGTCATATAATATGTTACTGTCAAATATGTTATTGCTAAATAGCAGATAATATACTTATATTAGAATAAAATATTAAGTTTAAAAATTAAAATATTTTCATAATTAAAATATATAAATCCTAAAACTATTTATATAGATTGTGCAATATTATATTAATATGGTTATGTTTTTGAGGTTTGCACAAAACTTCAAAAAAAATAAGCATTTTCAATGTTTTTTTAAGATGATCCAAAAAAAATCTTAGCTATTCCACTAAAACAAGGATTAAAACTTATTTATTGACTAGATAAGGTAGTGTTTTATTTTGCCATTTGTCTTATATTCCACTAAAACAAGGATTAAAACTATTTATTGGTCTTATTAGCTAATGAATACCATAACACTATGATAATTCCACTAAAACAAGGATTTAAGCTTATCTATTGCCAAATACTATTACTATAATAATTTTAATATAATTATTACTTTTCATTATAATGATATTAACAATACTTTTATTACTTGGCACCATAAAAAGAAGATGAAAATATAAAATCTGGAATTTTGATTTTATTTATTTTTTAGTTGTGAAAATCCATCCTCTTTTTACACTGCATATTACTTTAAAAACAAAATATAAATTTCCTGATTATAAAAATTATTAAAGGTAGACCATGGATATTGAAGGATTTGTTAGGGATAGAATTAATACAGTGGATGAAAAATCCCTTGAAAATAGCTTATCAGAGCATATAAAAGACTATAAAACTATTAGTGATAAAAATTCAAAATTAATAGCTAAAAGTGTAATAGAAGAAGTTAAAAACACTCTTAAAATAAACAGTGTTGAAGATGATTTCTTAAAAAAAATAATAGCTATTCCTTCTGCAGATATAACAATGGGAGAAATGGGAGTTGGATCACGAGGAGCAGGAGACTTTTTTGTTCATAGGAAAATAGCTGAAATAGTATCAAGTACAAAAACTAAATCTCTTGTAAATCCTACAGAACAAGATGATGGAGGTGTTGTAAAGACAAATATAGCTGGTGAAAATCTTTATATTACAACTGCAATAGATGGAATTCATTCACGATTAAGTGATTATCCATTTCTTGGAGGTTTTCATGTAGCAAGAGCATCATTAAGAGATGTTTGTGTAATGGGATCAAAACCTGTAGCTATTATAAGTGACATCCATCTTGGTGATGATGGAGATGTTGGAAAGCTATTTGATTTTACAGCTGGTGTTTCTACTGTATCAGAACTTATAGATGTTCCTATTGTAGCAGGAAGTACCTTACGAATAGGTGGGGATATGGTTCTTGGAAATAGATTGGTTAGTGCTGTTGGTTCAATCGGTGTTTCAAACCATCTTCCAACAGCAAGAAAAAGAGCAGAAGTAGGGGATGTTATACTTTTAACTGAAGGTTCTGGTGGTGGCACAATAACAACAACAGCTATTTACAATGGGTTTTTTGATGTTATATGGGAAACATTGGATACAAGTTTTATAAAAGCTTCAAATGTTTTAAATGAAGAAAATCTGATTAAGGATATTCATGCAATGACTGATGTAACAAATGGAGGTTTAAGAGGTGATGCTCATGAAATATCTAATACCACTGGTCTGGGTTTGGAGTTTAATTTAGATGATATAAATAAAATGATAAATCCTAAGGTTTTGAACATGTTAAACACTTTAGATATTGATCCTCTTGGAATTTCAATTGATTCTTTAATGCTTATAACACCTAAAAATCTTGTCGCTGATGTTATAAACTCTATAAATTCTGTTGGAGTAAAAATAGCTGAAATAGGTACAGTAGATAATAAAGGATACCCAAGAATAATTAAAGATGGAAGTGAAAAAGAGCTCAAACCACTTTTTAGAGAAGCAGCCTATACAAAAGTTAAAAAAGTTTTAGGAGACACGACTCCAGAAAACTTTGAACAGATGAAAGAAAAAATAGAAAAAGCAGCTATTAAATCCATAAAAAAGAAAAACGATCTTGTTAAATATATAAATGAAAAACAATGAGATAATATTCATGAATAAAAATAATAAAAACAATATTATAATCATGGAAAAGTTCTTAAATTTTAAAATAATAAGTTTTTAAAATAATAAATTTTTTTTATTAAATTATTTAATTTTAAATATCACTTTATAAAAGTCTATAATTTTAAATTTTAAATAATATAAACTCATTTTAAATAATATAATTAATTTTTCATAGTGGAAGAGATATAAATAGATGGAGTATTAATTATCAAAACATTTATTTGCTGTATATTCCATGGAATTTTGAAATAAAAAATAATCCTGATGTTGAAAAATATTTAGGTAGTTTTAAAGAAGATTTGTCTAAACGACCAGAAGTTAAAACTAAAAGATATGAATGGTATACACTTAGTAGATATGCTTCAGATTATTACAATGATTTTGAAAAACCAAAAATAATATGGCCGCAAATCGCTTCCATTCCTTCATTTACTATAGATAACAATACTAACTATTTTGTTCTTAATAGTTCCTATATTCTAACTTTAGATAGAAAATTAAAGGAATATTTAAATGTAAATGGTGTTTTTTGGCAATTAAATTATGAAAATAAGAAAATGAAAGGTTATTTAAAAAAAGATCATATAGATGATTTCCAAAAACCTATTTTTAGTATTGCTTTTTTCTACCTTATAAGATTTTTGTGACTTGGTATTCATAAATTTTTTCTTTATATTCCATTATTCGATTTCTTTAATTTAGTTTTTCTCCTAAATTTAATTAAAAATCTATTGCATTTCTCCATTATATTTAATATTTTTTATTGGGTTGTGTTGAAAGTTGTGCTTGCAATTGTCAGGGGATTTTTGAGATGTATTTCTAAAAGATTTGAAAAAGACTTATGAAAACTGGGTCTGGGGTGAAAATGTATTTGGATCTTCAAAAGAGAAATTGGAGGATAAACATGGAAAAGGATAAACATGGAAAAATTTAAATTATCATCTGATTTTTGACAAACCATATTCTCGAACTTCAAAAACTAAAGTTTTTAAATTGTAAAAAATTTGATTTTAAACCATATTTGTTTTGATAAAGTTCTTAATAAATAATTTTTTTAAAAATAATTTTTTTAAAAGCAATATTATTAAAAGACATTAAATTAAAATTATTTATATTAATTAAAAATTTAAAATTATAGAGTTTTTATAAACTAATATTTGTGAAATTAAATATTGTGAAATTAAATATTATTAAAAAATATTAATTAAAATTTATTTATATTTATTAAAATTATTTTATATTAATTAAAAATTTAAAATTATAGAGTTTTTATAAACCAATATTTGAAATTAAATATTATTTTTAAAAAATATTAATTAAAATTTATTTATATTTATTAAAATTATTTTATATTAATTAAAATATAATTATATTATTTGAAATTATAGGTTTTTATAAATTAATATTTAAAATTAAATAATTTAATAAAAACATTTATTTAATAGAAAAATTTATTATTCAAATTTTAAGAACTTTTCCATAATGACCATATAACATACATTAATCCATAGGAATAAATAGTACAACAATAAGAAAAATAATAGGATGGGGGGAAAATGAAAGATTTAATATTGGAGATAAAAAATATTGGAATAATTAATAAAGCAGAGATTAAAATAAATAAAATCAATATTATTGCAGGTAAAAATGCCAGTGGTAAAACCACATCAAGTAAGTTACTTTATTCCTTTTTAATAACCTTATCTGATGAAGAAAAGTTTTTATACGATGATAAATTTATTTCCAGCTTAAAACGTTTTAATCATGACATATTTATGAAATTAAATAACATTGATTCTTTTGAGAGTGAAAATTACTCAAATTTAAAAAAAAGTTCAAATGTATTAAAAGCTTTGATAAATGATTTTAATTTTATTATTGATGAGGAAAAAATAGCTTTAAATAAAATAATTGAAGATTTTGATAAATATTTAGAAGCCTTAAATTATTTAGAATCCAATGGCATTGAAAAAAGGTTTAAAGATATTAAAATCGCTTGGAATTTAAAAGAAAGTAATTCTAATGAATATTATTCTGAACTTTTAAAATCATTGATTGAATATGAATTTGGAAATAAAAAAGAAAATTTAATTAATCAAGGTGAATCATGGGTTAAATTATATGAGAATGATATTTTTGAATTTGAGTCTTCTTTTCCTATTGGCATAGGAGAATTAAAGTATAAAAATAAAGGTTTTCTAATTAATGATGTTTTTTATATTGACACTCCTTACTTATTTGATTTTTACAAATCTTTATTTAGAATACCTTCTCGACCATTTTATAATCAATCCTATTATTTCCATCATCAATCGCTTCTAAGAAGGTTAAAATCGCAGAATGAACCTGATTGGAACTTTTCAAAGGAAAGTAACCTTAACCTTAAAAAAATGATTAACGATGTCATCGATGGAACAATATATTATGATGATAAAATAAATGACTTTAGATTTAAAAAAGGAGATGAAGATTTTGCTATTAAAAATACTGCTGCTGGTGAAAAATCAATAGGAATCATTCAATCGTTAATATATAAAGAGTTGGATACTAATAGCCTTATTATTATGGATGAACCTGAGGTTCATCTACATCCAGAATGGCAACTTAAATTGGCTGAAATTATTGTTTTACTATCTAAAGAAAATGATATTGCATTTTATATTAATTCTCATAGTCCTCAGTTTATAGAAGCTATTGATACATATTCCATGTATTATGAAGTTCATGATACTGTTAACTATTATTTAACAGAAAATTCTGATGAAAATCCATCTAAATTTAATATTAATCCTGTTGAACAATCTGATCTTGTGAAAATCTATAATCATTTAGGTGATCCTTATGATAAATTAGATGAAATAAGAGGTAAAATAAAAGTTCGAAATATTTCAAAAGTTAAGGATGGGGATAATTATTAGTTTTGAATTAGATAGTTTTAAAGAATGTATAAGTAATTTTGAATCAGATAGAACTTTTTACAAGACTATAAGTGAAATATCTGTTTCTGATGCTAATAAATTCCCCAGCACATCAAATTCTTGTGTTTTTAATAATGATATTTTAATGATTTCTTTAGATGATGTTGTTAAGCAGTGTACTTCTAAGAAAATTCCGTGTTTACGAAAAAAATGTAGTAAATGTAGTAATAAATACAATAAATGCAAAGCTGATTTTCAACATAAAAGTGTGGATGCTTTATATGTTAAATTCTACAAAAAAGATTGTCATTTCTTTTTATTTGAATTTAAAAATTATAATTGTGCTGATCCTGCAAAAATTTCTTTTCATGAAATTGATAAATTATCTAATTATGAGGATCAGATGGAAAAAGAGGATTATAATAAAATTGTGAAAAAATTAAGGAACGGAGAAAAGATATCTTTAAAATTAAAAGTTTATGAAAGTATATATTCTATAATTCCTAATATGTATATTATTGAATATTATAAAAAAAATGGTAAAAAATATGACAATATTAATGAGTTAAAATCCTTTCTATTTAATTGTAAGTTTTCTTTCTATTTAGTTTATAATAATTATAAACGATCAGATAATTATCCTAATAAATCAAATACAAGAAAGTATCAACATGAATCAAAAGATTGTAAACAAGATATTTTTAATATTCAAAGGATTAAAGACTTTAATTTAGAATATTTAGATATTATTACAGGATCAAATGAATTTGAATCCCTATATAATGAATTGATTAAATTATAATGAAATATAGTTTAATACTGAAAGTTCAAAACTAATGATTTATAATTTACTAAATAATTTTATACTGGAATGACAGCATTTAAACATATGTTTTTAATGATTAAATCACTATTCACACCAATTATAAACTTTTTAACCCAATTTTTAGTGAATGAAGGTTTATCCACATTTTTATAATATACTTTTTCAAAGCTATCAACTAAAAACTCTTCATTCTCGATGAATTCTGTGGATAATTCTCTTTTAACAGTTCTCCACACTTGTTCAATTGGGTTGAGCTTAGGTGAATAGGGTGGTAGATAAATTAATTTTATATTAAGATATTCGCATGCTTCTGTGATTAATAGTGTATGATGAGTTTTATAATTGTCTAATACGATAATCATTTGTTTTTTATTCTTTAAAAATGATTCAATTGATTTTAACAAGTTTGTGTAGATGACTTTTTTCATCTCTTCAAGTTTTTTAGTATTCATTTCTATTTTCTTTTTACTCATTTTTACTTTTTCAACATAGTTTTTCAAATCTTTTATAATCCTCTTTTTTAGTTTTTTTAGGGTATAATTTATTATAAATGATTGTTAGTACTTTTTCATGCTTCGATGATTCATCTTTTAGGAGAAGATGAATTTTTTAACAGTCCATGATTCTAATTTTAATATATCTGATAAGTTTACTTATATTCTGTTCATAATTGGGAATTTAAGAGGACAGGATTCTATGAAAAATTTCATTATTTCTTTTGTTCTTGAATTTGGTGGGAATCTGATGAGAGATTTTTCATTGATTGATTGATAATCCTACACCAGTTCTTGAGAATTTGTCTGGATTTTGAACCATGATATTCTTTTTTGACTTTTTACAAATATTTTTTGACTTTTTACAAATAGTTGTTGGTGAATTAGATATATATTTGAGTCGCTACTTCGACCATTAAAAAAATTAAATACTCATGCAAGTTATATTTTTTTAGTTTTTTTTTAATATTCTTTGAGCATTCTTTGGCATTTTTAGAAGGTTCAACATTATGCTTTCTTGTATGTGTATCCTAATTTATGAACAATTAGGTGGACTTGTTTTAGAGAATAATCAACCTTGAAATTCTCTTTAATGAAAGCATGCACCTTTCTTGTGCTTAAGTAATGATTTATGACTCATCCATTCATCCAGTTCTATTAAACTGTTCATAGGTTAATATTGGCTTTTCTACCACTATTTTTATATTTTGGTTGTAATCCTTCGTAATTCACCATCATTCCATTCATCTAAACCATCTATGACCAGTAGATAAACTGATTTCCATGAGTTCATTTGCTTCCTCAACAGTCTTATCATTGTACAAATATCTGATGAATAATAGTTTTTTAACGACATCCGGATTCGTTTTATTGCTGTTAATCCATTTAGTTAATTTTGACTTTTTAACATGGATTTCAACTCTTTTCTGAATTTTATTTACCATAGCTTATAATTGTATTTTATTGCTTTTATACTTTGCGTATTAAACTATAATACTTACTTTACGAACTACTGAGAATTTATTCATCTGTTTAAAAATAATAGTGCGACAGGATAGGGTCTCTATTCTTCATTAATTAAATCAGTGAAATATTGTTAAATATTTTAATCCCAGTTGTGTGGGATTTTCTCCCCAGAAACTCTTAAACA
>JAITPS010000271.1 GCA_031289325.1 Candidatus Methanovirga meridionalis | reverse complement strand
ATAATTGAAATAAAAATAATTGAAATAAAAATAATTGAAATAAAAATAATTGAAATAAAAATAATTGAAATAAAAATAATTGAAATAAAAATAATTGAAATAAAAATAATTGAAATAATAATTAAAATAAAAATAATAAAAATAATTAAATTCAAATGTACTTTAAATAAAAAATATATGGACAAATTAAAGTTAAAGAGAATTGTATGAAAGAAATAATATATAAATTTGCTGAAAAAGGCATGAATATATCTCCAGAAGTGTATGAGAGAATAGTTCAATTAGAAAATCCTTTAATTTTTACAATAGATTTAATATTAAAAATTAGAACTAAATTTTCAAAAAATGAGCTATTTCACTTAGATGAAGAATTTTTGTTAAATTATCTAAATGAAGATGATCTAATTAATAGAGATAACACTGTTAGGAATAGTAATAGCAATAATAATAGCAATAATAAGAAAACAATTCAAATAGATAACAATATTCCAAAACAAAGTCCTAAAAATAATGATAATTTGAATAATCAGGTTTCTTTAAATAGTGATGCTTCCTTTAAAGAAGATACTGCAAGTAGTGAAGAGTTAAAAACTTATAATCCTGAAATAAGTGAGGTTAGTAAAGATATACATGTAAACAAGAATACTGTTGAGGGAGAAAATGAAAATGATATTAAAACAAAAACACTTAATGAAATAATTAAAAAAAAATCAAATCAAATCAACTATTTCAACACTTCAGAATGTTTTAGAAACTCAAATATTGTTGATACTAATTATGACTTTAAAATTATTCAAGATACCACCAATAAATCGTATACCCATGGTGAAATTAGTGATTTAATTAAATATTTTAATAACCGGTTTGAAAAATTATCAAGTATCCTTTCTAAACGACCAGAACTTAAAGTTCCTCATAAAATAAAAGATATTGTGGGAAGTACTGAGTTTAATACTATTGGTATAATAAATGATATTAAAACAACGAAAAACGGGCATAGAATAATGAATTTTGAAGATGAAACTGGTATGATTCCTATTCTTTTCCATAAAGATAATGAAGACCTTTTTAGTGAATCAGAAAAATTAGTTAACGATGAAATTATTGGTTTAGTTGGTGAAAAAAAAGGAAATTTAGCTATTTCATCAAATATAATCTATCCTGGAGTTAAAAGAGTAGTTAATAAACCAATGGATTTTTCAATAGCTTTTATTTCAGATGTGCATATTGGAAGTTTAAACTTCTTAGATGATGCATTTTCAAACTTTATAAAATTGATCAACGGGGAAAATAATGAAGATAGTATTGGAGAGGATGTTAAATATTTAATAATAGCTGGTGATTTAGTTGATGGTATTGGAATTTATCCTAATCAAGATAAAGAATTAGCTATTAAGGATATTGCTCAACAATATGAAGAAGCAGCACGATATCTTGGAGATATCAGGTCAGATATTAAAATTATTCTTGGACCTGGAAACCATGATGCATCAAGAGTAGCTGAACCACAAACAGCTATTCCAGAAAAATATGCAAAATCTCTTTATCAATTAAATAATGTTGAGTTTGTAAGTAATCCAGCTGTAGTGGATATAGAAGGTTTTAACACAGTTATATATCATGGAAGAGGTTTTGATGATTTAGCAATGACTATTAAAGGAATGTCTCATGAGAAAAATGATCTACTTATGGAAAAAATGCTTAAAATGAGGCATTTAGCCCCAATTTATGGTGAAAGAACACCTTTAGCATCAGAGCTTGAGGATTATTTGGTGATCAATGAAACTCCAGATATTTTACACACTGGTCATGTTCACATAAATAAGTATAAACTATATAATGGTATTCATTTAATAAATTCAGGAACATTTCAGACACAAACAGAATTTCAAAAAGTGCATAATATTACTCCAACCGCAGGTATTGTTCCTATTCTTCATAGGGGCAAATATAAAGAATTAAAATTTTTTAATGGAAATTAGAATTAAAATTTTTTTATGGAGATTTAATATGGATTTAGTTAAAGAGATTATCTATGTTTCTAAATATGTTTTTGAGAGAAATTTAGTCCTTGGTAAAGCAGGAAATGTGAGTGGTCGCATGAAAGAAAAAGGTGAGGATTTAATAGCTATTACACCCACACTTAAATCATTGAATAGACTTAAACAAGAGGATATTGTATTAACAAATATTAATGGAGATATTTTAACTCATGGTCTTCCTTCATCTGAGTTACAAATGCATTTAGCTATTTATAAAGAAAGAGAAGATATTAATGGAATAGTTCATACACATTCACCTTATGCAACTGGATTTTCTTTTTCAAATTTCCATCTTAAACGATTGGAAGGTTTTGGTAAAATCAAAAGTGAAAATATTAAAGAAATCCCATATAAAGTTCCTGGAAGTGATGAATTAGCTGAACATGCTTCAATAGCACTTAAAAATGAAGATGTTCTAATTTTAAAAAATCATGGTGTTATTGCATTAGGATCAACTATTGAAGAAGCAGGAGACCTTGCAGAATTTATAGAAGGAATAGCTAAAACACAATTTGTATCAAATCTTTTAAATAAAAATATAAAATGAATTTGTACTATAACTCATTAATTCTATAGATAGTCAAAGTTTTTATTTTATCCATGTTTTTATAATATACTTTTTCAAAACTATCAACTAAAAATTCTTCATTCTCAATGAATTCTGCGGATAATTCTCTTTTAACAGTTCTCAATACCTGTTCAATTGGGTTGAGCTTAGATGAATAAGGTGGTAGATAATTTAAAACCAAAATTTTTAAAAAGTTTGTCTACAATTTCATGTTTTTAAAAAGTTTTAGTCTGCATTTAACTTCCTTGTTTTTAAATGCAATTCCCACAAAAATGATTGTTTTTTTATTTTGATAAGGTTTATAATAACCATTTTCTTTGATTTGTTCTATTGCTTTATCCAGTAATTTATCTAAGTTTTCACTCTTACTGTACTTTAATTCTAATATAATTGCATAATCATCTTTTATTAGTAAACAGTCCAGTCTATTTTTTAATTGAATGACTTCACCTTGAATATCAAAACCAATTATTCTCATCCAAGATAAAAATAAAATATGATAAAAAGCCTCCATATCATTAAGCTTAGAATGCAAACTATAATTAATACTACTAAAAAGCAATTCTAAAGACTTTTGAAAACCTATCTCATCAACTGAAATTAATTGTCTAAACATATCCTTAGCTATTGGATATGTATCCTCACCAGTTCTATTAATATAAAATCCTAAAATATAACTAAACAATGATTCA
>JAITPS010000262.1 GCA_031289325.1 Candidatus Methanovirga meridionalis | reverse complement strand
TATATGATCATGATTAATATTAATTTTCTTATAAGTAATATTTATATACTATGAAGTTTGAATTATAATAATACTATTTAAAAAAGTTAATTGGAAGTTAAATAGCAAATAAAAAAATGGGTTGACTGTGTTTAAATTATGATTAAAAAAGATTATAGCATTAATATTTTTTGCATTGCAATATTAAATCACAAAGTTTATAAAGAGAAAAAAAATAAATGTAAGCATAAGTTTAAAATATTAAATATTGAAGATCATTTTATCTATGGTGATGATCCATTGTAGATAACCATCTTCGATTAAGATAAAAAAAGAGAATTATAATATAAATGATCCTCTCGACCGCACATCATGTATCTATATGGATTATTAACTAATGATGAACTTAAAACAGTGCTTGCTGAAGATAGTTTAATAAGAAAAATAGAAGAGGGTAAAAATATGATTTCAAAAAGTCAAGAAGCTGAAATTTTAAAAATAGAAATTGAAAAAAGACAAATGAATGAACAAATCCATTTGAGAATCGCAAAACAAGAAGGTATGAGAGAAAGTGAAGAAAAAGGTATTGAAAAAGAAAAAATTAATTTTGCTTTAAAATTGAAAAATAAAGGTTTTACATTGGAAGAAATTGGTGAAATAACGGAATTATCATTTGAAAAACTAAAAAACCTAATTTCAAATACTTAATCTACCTTAAATGATTTAAACTAACAATCTAAAAGATGCTTTACTTCATGAATTTTTGTGTGAGTTTTAAGCAAATGTTTGCAATCATATAAATCATTATCATCAGTTATAAAAAGCAATTTATTAATGTTGCTTTTTTTTGCCAAATCATGAGCATCCAAACAAATATTCATATCACCACCTATTTTATCTAAATTATCATCCCCATGAATACAATCTTTTAATTTCTTCTCCTCAGATGAATAATGAGTTGGTCGTTCATGATAATTAAGTTGATTGTAACAATCTCTTTTAAATTTGATTATTTTCTTTTTGAAGCCTCTTTTATAACTGTCTAAATGATTAATAATAGATTCAGTAGATTCAATATTTTCAAATTCATTTTTATTCCATATATCATTAATTATTTTCTGCACCGAATTTTCATTAAAATTCTTATTGCGACACTTAAGAGCTATGTTAACTAATTTTGTTTTATCTATATCATCTAATAGAGAATTTAAAATTATTTTGATATCAATAACAAATTTTTCAAAAGTTTCTTGTTTTCTTTTAAAAACTTTATTAAATTCATATTTAACATTTTTAGACCAATAAGTATCTGGATATGTTTGAAATACTTTCCTTGATTTATAATGTTGTGGGTCTTGTAAAAAACAGTACCCGATTAAAATATTATTATCAAGAAATACTGCTTGATTCTGTTGAAATATTATGAATCCCCCAATAATCTAAAAGTTTCATTAATTGCCTCATCATAATTGCCCTTAGGAACATAATATTTCTCATAAAATAAGAAATCTTGTTCGTCAAATATTTCACTATACTCAATAAAAAGAGCATTATACTCTTTAATAAATTCATCTTTATAAGCATAATCGTATACTTTAATAATGCCATGATTTTCAATGATTTTCATTTTATTTTCAAGAAAATCTATCAATGTTTCTAAAATTTTTATTATGAATTCTATTTGCTCAGTGTTGATATTTTGATTTCCACAAAAATAATCTATTATATCTTGGATTTCTGATAATGAAAACCTTTCATCTTTCATTAATTCATCTGTTATTATTATCTCCTTATATTTCGAGATTATATCATTTAATAATCTTAAATTGTGTATATTTTCGTTTTTAACTTGAAATAATGTGCGAATTTTATTATTACAATATTTTAATAAGTCAATGAAGGATGAAAAATATTTAGTTAGCTGTATTCTATTATCAAAATATAAGCTTTTGTCAATTTTAAAAGAGAATATATCTTCTTTAACATACTCTTCAGATTTTTCATCTTGTACAGACATATTATCCTCATCAATTATCCCATTCAAATAATTTTCAGTGGTTATATAATTATTATTCATTTTATATCTTTCCTTTATCCTATTATATCTCTTAATCCTTTCAAAATACTTTTTTCAAACCATTCATGAATTAACTCGTTCATCTTTTTTGCAATTTTTGAAACATCCTCAATGTCTGTGGATTCTTTATACTTGCAAATATAATCTAATACAAATTCTTTTTTTGATATTGGATGTGGATAGTCACTATTAAATTCACCAAAATTGAAATTAATTACATAATCTTCTTCTTTAAACTCTAAAGAATGCATAGACCTTAAAACATTATTTTTAACAAAATCTGAAGTGAAACATAAATTTTTGTTGATTAAACCATTCCAATTTTCATTATTTTCTAATTTTATTTGATTAACATATCTCATACTAATATATTTTGTTTTTCTCACAGAATATTCACTTAAAGCATCAAATATTAAATATATTGTTTCTAAAAAATCATTAAAATTAGAATATGAATTTTTATAATGTAAAACAATTTGATTATAATTGAAACTCACTATCTTTGTAGGAGCATTATTGTTCTTAAAAGAATTATCCTTATCCTTAAATAACCATGAAGTTATTTTTTTCCTTTCACTACTAATTTGAGATACATTCAAAGTAATTTCTTCATCTTTTTTAATATCTAAATAAGGAAATTTGTCTACTATCTTTTTTTGGAACTTAGAAACATGTAAATTTTCACCATCCATTAATTCTAATATTGGTGGGAACTTCATCTCAAAAATCACATCGGTTAAAATATTCTCATTATAAATTTTTTCTTTCATGATTTCTCTCCCATTATATATTATTTTAATGTAATTTCATTTTTTTAAGCTCATTTGCTGTATTATAGATTCTTTCAAAATATATCTTCAATCATGTTTTCCAGTTGTTAATTTTTTTTTTAAGGTATGATGACTTTATTTATATAACATAATAAGTGTTCTGTAAACTTATTTTATTCTATTTTAAAAACTTTGTTTTTAAAGTTAGAGACGAAAAATCTTCAATATTTAAGTTATCTTTGATAATAAATCTTTGATTTTCTTTATTTTAAAAAATTTTTTATTTTTTAAAGTTAGAAAAACGAAGTTTTTCTTTATTTTAAAAAATTTTTTATTTTTTAAAGTTAGAAAATTTATAATTTTCTTTATTGAAATTTTTTATTTCAATTAGGAAGACAAAGCTTTTCTTCATTTATATTCATTCATATATTAATTTTACAAAATTTAATTAACAATTGTAATCAAAAATGATTTTTATTTCTTTAAATTAAATTTAAAACACAAATATTAACATATGAAAAAATATGAAAAAATAATTTACAAAAAAAATTTTGAATTAATATGTATTCATTATGGAAAAGTTCTTAAATTTTGAATAAAATTTTTTTTATTAAGTTACTTAATTTTAAATATTATTTCATGAAAAATCCATGATTTTAAATTTTAAATAATATAAATAATTTTTAATAATATAAATAATTTTTAATTAACATATTTTAATAATACTTGTTTTTAAAAAAGTTATTTATTAAAAACCAATATAATAAATTAATTATACAAAACATGATAATATATTTTACTAAAAATATAATAAAAAAAATCAATTGAATATCTTAAAAGTTATGGAATTTAAATAAATGAAGATTATTTGGCATTTTTTAATGCTTCAATGGCTACTAATTTTTTACCTGCTAATAAACTAATACTTGCACCACCACCACTACTAATATGTTCAATTTGATTATTAAATCCCATAGCAACTGCAGCAGCACCAATATGTCCTCCACCCACAATTGTGAAAGCAGATGAATTAGCTATTGCATTTAAAATATCATCCGTTCCAATGGAAAAATTAGGATCTTCAAAAACACCTGCTGGTCCATTTGCAAAAATTGTTTTAGCATTTTTAATTATATTCCTATATTTTTCAATTGTTTTAATACCAACATCAAAAATAGATTTATTTGGAATATCATTAATATCTACATCAAACCTATTACCATTATCTTCAATAGCTACATCTTCAGGATAGAATATTTTATCACCATACTCTTTAATAAGTTCTTTTGCCTTATCAACTAAGTAATAATAATCTCTACTTTTAATAAAATTCTCATTTACTTCACCTATTTTAATATTAGCACCTTTTAAGAATATATTGGCAACAAGCCCTGTTGTTAGTATTGAATCAGCTGTTTCACGCCTCAATACATTCTCTATTACTTCAAAAGAATCGTCTGCTTTAACTCCACCTAAAACAAAAATAGATGGTCTTTCATCATTTTCAATAGCATGATTTATTATTCCAATTTCTTTTTCCATTAATCTTCCAGCACCAGATGGAAGAACTTTAGTAAAACCTACTAAAGATAAATGAGATCTATGAGCCGTTGCAAATGCGTCGTTAATAAATATGTCAATGTAAGGTGTTAAACTACTAACAAGCAATGATTTTGAATGTTGCTCAGGAGAACGACTTAAGGATTCCTCAGAGAAAAATCTTACATTTTCAAGAAGCAGAATATCTCCATTAATTAGGTTTTCTATTGCATTAATTACATCGGCTGAGAAAATGCTGTCAACATAATCCACTTCAAAACCTAAAATTTGTGATAATCTATCAGCATGAGGTCTAAGTGTTGTAAAATCAGCCTTTCCAGGACGACTTTGATGTGCTAAAAGAATTACTTTAGCTCCTTTATTCGATAATTCTTCAATTGTCTCAACATGCCCTTTTATTCGTAAATCATCTAAAATAATACCAGTGCTTGGATCTACTGGGGAATTAATATCTATTCTAACTAAAACTCGTTTGCCTCTAACATCAAAATCATCGATTGTTTTAAAATCAGTTGCCATTCTCACATTTCCTTTATTTTTTTTTAATTGAAAAATATTTAATTTATAAATTTTTGAATAGTTTGAATTATATTTTACTTACCAAATCTAATAAAGCTTTTTCAGGACTTTCTGATAGAATAATCCCTGATGCTAAAAGAACACCATCAGCACCTAAATCTAAAGCTGCTTTCATATCATCACCAGTAGATATTCCAGCCCCACATAAAACTTTAATATTTTTATTAACTGTTTTAACTCTTCTAACAGTACCTTCAACTACTTCTGGTTCTGCTTGCGAAACAGATATCCCTGTACCGATTAATTCAGGTGGTTCAACAGCTATAAAATTAGGATTGAAACTTGCAATACTTGCACTTGTATTAACATTATTTGTACATACAATAGAGTATAAATCATTATCTCTTAGTTTTCTAATATTTTCATCAATATCTGCTAAGATCATTCTTTTTTCTGAATGATTAATTAAAGATCCATCAATTCCAGCTTCTTTTAAAGATTCTAACAAGTTACTACCAGTATGACCTCCTGGAGATATATTGTCTATATGCTGAGCAACAATAGGAATTCTTGTTTCATCTTTAATTCTGTATATGTCTGTTGATTGAGGTCCAGCAACCATATTAATTCCACTTTCATCTGATGCTATTTCTAATGCTTTAGCTAAGTTAAGAGCATTACTACCACTTGATTCTAAATATGTTTTAAAGTTAAGTATAACTATTGGAGTTTTAAATTTTAACATAAAATACCTCATTTCATTTTTAAACAATTTATAAATTTTTAAACAATTAATTTTTAAACAATTTATAATCTTTAATATATAAGAGTTAACATTTTTAGGAGTTAACATTTTTAAGAGCTAACATTTTTAAGAATTAACTATTTTATAATTTATAAAAAATTTTATTTATATATAGTTATTATGGAAAAGTTCTTAAATTTTAAAATGATAATTTTTTTATTAAATTATTTAATTTTAAATATTATTTCATGAAAATCAATAATTTCAAATATTAATTAATAAAAATCCATATTTTTAAATTTTAATTAATAAAAATCAATAATTTTAAATATTAATTAACATTAACTTATTTTAATTAATATAAATAATTTTAAATTAATATTTTTTAATAAAATTTATTTTTAAAAAAATTATTTATTAAGAACTTTATCAAAGTTACTATATTATAAATGTTTATATGGTATTTTATTATTAATAAAACTTTTTATACCTTAATATCATATTGATTTTTAAAATAAGTTATAATTTAAAATTCTATTAAATTAAGTAAGACTATAATAACTATTAATCAAAGGTTATAATAAATAAAATGAAACAAAAAACTTAAAAAATAAAAATAAATTTTAAAATTAAGATAAGATAAAATGATTAGAAATGATGGCACTGTAAAAAGAGGATTAACTTTTACAATTGAAAAATAAAGAAAATCAAAGATTTTCTAACTGAAATAAAAAATTTCAATAAAGAAAAACTTCGTTTTTCTAATTGACATGAAAAATTTCAATTAAGAAAATCAAAGATTTGTTATCGATAACTTAAAAATCAAAGATTTTTCGTTTCTAACTTTAAAATACATATCTCAGTTAAAAAACATATCGCAGTCTTTTTTAATATAAATCATCAAAAGGAGTTTTAATAATTTCATAGTTTATATTTATTCCGTGTTTATTGTAAGCTCTAATATCTTCAACCCTGTAAGGTTGGCATATTATCATGTGAAATATTCCCATTTTTGCAAAAGTCTTTAAATCTGTATTGGATGGTAAAGCACTTAATCCAGGATGACTATGAACAGAACCCCAATTTTTTATTGTAACAGGTAACATACCAGTGTTCATTATAGCTCCTTCGTATGATGATTCAACAGGTAAAAATATTAATCCAGTGATTGTTAAGATTTTATTGTTAATTTCTCCATCAAAAAGTGACATGAATTCATTTGGATCTGAATTTCTTGAATAATCTAAAATTGAGTTTATAACTTCATCATAAATGTGGACTTCCTCATAATAATAATTTGATGAACTAAATATCTTTGAGAGAACTTTTTCAAACATTAAAATCACAAATAATTAGTATGTAAGCTTAATTATGGTTTTTAAATATATTAGTACTATTTTTTGAGCATGAATCATGATGCAATTGAAATAAATTGTTATCCACTGAATTTTATAAAAGTTAATAATATAGAAAAGATAGTAGAATTAAAATAGGTTAATCTTTCTTGTCACGTCCTTTTTTAAGAAGAGAATTAATGTCTATTGCATAGTTACCTTCTTTATCTGAATAGACATCAGAACCACCATCTAAAAGTTTAGAAACATTAACTTCATAAACTCCTCTATCTTCAACCTTTATTTGTTCAATTGAATTTTCATTTATTGCTGTTTTAGGTATATCCTCTTTTTTTTCCTTCTTTTTTTGAGGGTTACTGTTGACAAATTTAAATTTTTTACCACCGCAATCAGGACATCCATTTAAAATATCTTCTTCTTTTAATTCTCGTCCACATCCAGCACACACATTCAAAATAATCAATCCTTAAAAACACTATTTTTTAGATATTCGATTTTAATTCAACTTTTAGTGGTTATTATGCCCATATTTTTATTGGATCCATTAATTCAAGTTTACCTAAATTTGGTTTTTTCATGAAATCACTTAATTTTATCCATTAGATTAATTTTATCATTAGATGATTTATTGAGATTTGCAACCATGGATAAAAAATTTGATTGCTTTTTAACTGTTTTCATTAAATTGGCTGGACCTACAATAGTTATAACAACTGTTTTTTTCTTTGAAAATCCAAAAAATGATGTTGAATCCTTTTCTAAAGTATGAACATCCACACCAACAAAGTTATCAATGTCTATTTCTCTCATAGTAGTTTCTATAAGCTCTGCTCTTTCAGCTGGTGTTAAACCTCCATCCATTACAACAATGTTTCCTTTTTTCACTCTTTCAATTATCATATAAATTTTTTCCATGCTTGTCGCATTTTCAAGAGCATCTGAAGATATAAAATCCATTTTCAATTCTTCCATATTAAACACCTTTATTTAAATTTTTTAATCATTTCTTTATATAGATTTTCTATATTCTTTCCTTTTAAAGCAGAAATAGGAATTACTGTATGTTGTGGAAAAACTGAAACGATTCTATTAGGATTTGATTTTTCATCATCAATTTTATTTGCTGCAATGATGAATGGAATTTTTCTTGCTTCGAGGTTTCCAATTATGGTTATGTTTGTATCCATTAAAGGGTCTGTTGTTGAATCAATTACTAATAAAACTCCAGTCACATCATCTAACCATTTAATAGCTTCTATAATTCCTTTTGTAGCTTCTTTAGCCCTATTTTTAGCTTCATCTTCATCTAAACCATATTCTAAAAAGTTTTGGTAGTCGACTTTTGTGGCTATTCCTGGTGTGTCTATTATATCAAAATCAAGTTCTTTATTTCCCTCTTTGATTGTAACTTTTTCTTCTTTTAAAACCGTTCTGGTTTCATGAGGAATATTGGATGATGAACCAATTTCTTTCCCCATCCAATCCTTAGATATTTTATTTGCTAAAGTAGTTTTTCCTGAATTAGGATTACCATAAAGCCCAATACTCATTTTATTTTTTTTTCCAAAAAATCTTTTTATAAAATCAAACCAAGCCATTTTATATCACTTAAATAAAATTTAAATAAATTATATGCTACTTATATACTTAATATATAATTATAGTATAATATTATCAATAAAGTATTCAATTATAAAACTATTCAATTATTAAATTGCTTTAATTGTAATCATTATAACTGTTTTAATTGTAATCATTATGAAAAAGTTCTTAAATTTTGCTCTTAAATTTTTAATAATAATTTTTTCATTAAATTATTTAATTTCAAATATTTGGTTATAAAAATCTATAATTTTAAATTTTAAATTAACATATAAATTAACATAAATAAATTTTAAATTAATATCTTTTATTTTAAATTAATATCTTTTATTTTAAATTAATGTCTTTTAATATAAATTAATATCTTTTAATAAATAATTATTTTTAAAAAAGTTATTTAATAAGAATTTTATCAAAACTACTATATTAAAATTAATATATTTAAAACAATAATGTTATTTATAAAATAATAATGTTATTTATATTATTAAAATAAATATATATTTATTATAAAAAAAGTAATTTTTTAAATTTAGAGATTATCTAAGAATTATTTTTCTATCAATTTTTAAATATTCTATTTCATGAATAAAACATATAATAAGTTCTAAATTTAATTAAAATTATATTTAAATTAA
Source organism: Candidatus Methanovirga meridionalis (assembly GCA_031289325.1). Taxonomy (GTDB): domain Archaea; phylum Methanobacteriota; class Methanobacteria; order Methanobacteriales; family Methanobacteriaceae; genus Methanovirga; species Methanovirga meridionalis. Next base: position 5,063 of record JAITPS010000262.1, on the reverse strand, counting down.
AATATTATTATAAAATTTAAATTAAAATAGCATTATAAATTTATATTCTTTTTAAAGATTAAATTAATAATTTAAAAATTTAATAAAAAATCAAAAATGAATTATACAACCTCAATTACTTTAAAAAATATTTACTTTAAATTATTAAATTCATAATTAACATCAACTTTAAATTATTAAATTTAATTAACATTAATGTTTAAACAAAATAAATTCACTATCATTTAAAGATTATATTAACTATTATTTATATATGTTACTATCCATTAGAGAATATTAAAAATTGTAAAGTAATAAATAATAAAAATATTATAAATAATTGACTAAATTATATAAATTAACGTTAATTTAAAATAAAAATTAATTTAAAATAAAAATTATTATATAAAAATTGCTTAAAAAAATTATGCTGATTAATATGGAATTTAAAAAAGTAGGGATACCATCTAAACCCCCTAAGAAAGCTAAAACTCCTAATATGAACACGGGATTGAAAAAAGTAGGGATACCATCTAAACCTCCTAAAAGAGCTAAACCTCCTAATATGAACATTGAATTTAAAAAAGTAGGACTACCATTAGCAATTATAGTTGCAACAATAATATGTATATTGCCATTGAATGATATAACTCCATCACATTATCCTGATCTTTCTCCTGCTGGACAAATGGCATTGGCATTGCTTATTTTTTCGATAATATTGTGGGTTTCTGAAGCTCTTAACTTAGCTATTACCTCGTTAATAATTCTTTTTATACAGCCAATATTAGGAATTACAAGTTTTGATAATGCTGTTATAGGGTTTGCGAGTCCTATTCTATTTTTAATGATTGGTGGTTTTATTATTGCTGAAGGAATCAGTCAAAGTGGTTTAGTTCAGCGTTTAACCTACTTTTTATTGGATAAAGTAGGAACGTCAGCTAAAAGTGGGCTGTTTGTAGCTGTTTTTGCAACTGGAATTCTATCTGCATGGATTGAAAATGTTGTTGCATTTGCATTAATCATTCCCATTATTACTGAAATCATAGATTTAATGGGTTGTAAAGGAGCATGTGAAGGAAATAGTAACTATGCAAAATCTTTAATTTTAGGAGCATGTTTTGCATCACTTGGTGGTGGTTTAGCTACTGAAATAGGAACTGCCCCAAACTTAATGGCTGCAGCTTATACACATATATCATTTGCAAATTGGATGGTTTTTGGGGTTCCAATAGCTTTGATTTTACTGTTTGTAATATGGCAATTTTTAGGTATTGTTTTCCCTTCAGAAGTTAAAGGTATTAAAGGAGGATCAGAGACAATCCAAGCTAAAATTGATAAATTAGGTAAAATAACCAGAAATGAGAAATTATCTATTGTTATACTTCTTTTTACTATATTTTTGTGGGTTACAACAAATTTTACAGGATTAAATAGCTATTCAATAGCTTTAATCGGTGCAGTTTTATTCTTAATATTTAAAATATTGGATTGGAAGGATGCTCAGAAAAATATTGATTGGGGTCTTGTTTTATTCTTTGGAGGTGCCTTATCTCTTGGAGCAGCAATATTAAATACAGGTGCAGCAACTTGGTTAATTAACGATATTATGTCTGCATTAGGGCCTAATCCTAATGTTATTGTAATTGTTCTTATTTTAATGGTTGTAGGAGTTTTAATAACACAAGTAATGTCTAATATTGCTCTTTCAGCTATTTTAATTCCATTAGCCGTCATAATGTCACAACAACAAAATTTAGCAACTGGAATTTATGCAGTTCCAATAGCAATAGCATGTTCATTATCTTTTATGTTACCAATGGCTGATCCAACGGTTGCTATGGCCTATGGGACTGGTTATGTTAAAATTAAAGAAATTTTTAAAGCAGGATTACCCATTATTATTTTAGGAATAGTTGTTTCATTAGCTATTTTATTTACAATAGGAAAACCTTTCTTATCCACTTAATTTTTATGAATTAAATTTTAATCAAAAATAAGGTGATTTTATAAGTTTTTTATATGTGGGTATTGATGATACTGATTCTCCTGATGGAATGTGTACAACCTATCTTGCAACCACCATAATAAATGAATTAAAAATGAACAATATAGATATTGTTGGTTTTCCTCGCCTCATTAGATTAAATCCATTTGCAAAATTTAAAACACGTGGAAATGGAGCTGTATCATTTAAAATATATCTTAGCAATGATCATTTCATTGATTTAATTAAAAAAATAGTTCTCTCCAATGTTGAAAAGCTATCAATGATGAGTCACGAAAATACAAATCCTGGTATTGTATTTTATAAAGGAGAACTTAATAAAAAAATAGAAAATTATTCTCTTAAAGCTATTCATTCAATTATAAAAATTAAAGAAACTGAAAAATTTGCTAATGAAATTGGTGCTGAAATTCACAAATTTAAGAAAGGAAGAGGAATTATAGGTTCATTAGCAGCTATTGGATGTCCCCTTAAAGACCATACCCACGAGTTAATTGCTTATAGAAAAAAAGAAAATTTTGGGGTTAAAAGAGCTATTGATTATGATTCCGTAGTTTTAATGAATAAGAAAACATATCCTAAAACTTTTGAAAATATTGATAACAATTATATAGCTATTGAACCAAGAACCCCATGCCCTGTTCTTTATGGGATTAGAGGAGAAGATCCTGAAATACTTAAAATAGCTAAAAGTTTTCTAAAAGTTAATGAAGAGATTGATACATTTACTATTTTTAAAACAAATCAACACACAGATATGCATCTTCAAAAAATAGATAAAATAGATAATATGGAGAAGTATGGTTCTTATATTGTGAATGGAACTGTTATTGATAATCCTCATGTGATAGGTGGAGGTCATGTTTTCTTTAAAATATCTGATGAATCTGGTGAGATAGAAGTTGGTGCTTATGAACCAACAAAAGACTTTAGAAAAATTATAAACAAACTTATTAAAGGAGATCAAGTTCAATTATTTGGTGGTATTGGTTGTAATGGAACTTTTAACCTTGAAAAAATTAAAATATTATTTTTAAATAAGAAACAAATCCTTAAAAATCCTAAATGCCACTGTGGTAAAACAATGACTTCTGCAGGTCTTAAAAAAGGATTTAAATGTAAAAATTGTGGCTTTAAACTTCCTAATGGAGAAAAAATAGCTATTACTGAAGATAGAGAACTTATTGAAAATAGCTATTATGAAACACCCACATCAGCAAGAAGACATTTATCTAAACCATTGATTAGAATGAAAGAATAAATATAGTTAAAAAATTTCAATAAATAAAATTAAAGATTTTTAGAATTGCTTACAATCTTTTTGTAAATATCTATGACTTCACCAACAATTAAAATAGCTGGAGTATTAATTTTCTCATCACCGATATCTTTTAGTGTTTTAATAATTATTTTTTCATTCTTTAATGTTCCATTTTCAATTACACAAGCTGGAGTGTCTTCTTTGCGATATTTCATTATTTTTTTTATGTTTTCTTTTATATTTCCAATACCCATCAATATAATTAGAGTATCTGCAGTGTAATCCCATTTTACTTGTTTACACTTTTTTTTAGGGTCTTCATGCCCAGTTATAATTGTAAACGATGTTGATATTCCTCTATGAGTAACTGGAAGTCCTAATCTTGTTGGTATTCCAATAGCTGAGGTGATGCCTGGAATAATTTCAAAAGGAATGCTATTTTCTATCAATGATAATATCTCTTCTCCTCCTCTTCCAAAAACAAATGGATCTCCACCTTTTAATCTGACAATGTTTTCATTGTTTTTTCCTTCTTTAATTAAGATTTCATTTATTTCTTCCTGTTTTTTATAATGTTCTCCTGCTTTTTTCCCAACATAAATCTTTTTTGCATTGATTCCATGATTTAATATTATTTCATCATTTGCTAAATTATCATAAATTATTACATCAGCTTTTTTTAAAGCATTAATTCCTTTTAGAGTAATTAGTTCTGGATCTCCTGGACCTGCTCCAACTAAATATACCGTCATTATAACATTCCTTTAAAAAATTTTAATCCATCTTCACAACCAAGTAATTTATTTGATGCTCTTTCTGGATGAGGCATAATTGCACATATTAATCCAGATTCATCACAAACACCTGTAATTCCATTTAATGAACCATTTGGATTGTTATCTGCAAACTGCAATACAATTTGATCCTGGTTTTCAAGTAATTCAATATTTTGATTAAAATATCTTCCTTCAGCATGTGCTATTGGCATCTTAATAATTTCATTCTTTTTATAATGTTTTGTAAATGGTGTTCTATTGGTTTTAACTTTTAGATTTTCCCATTGGCAAATGAATTTAGAATTTTTATTTACAGTGAAAATTCCTGGAACAAGTCCTATTTCAGCTAATATCTGAGCTCCATTACATATTCCAAGAACGGGTATTTCTTCTTTAATAAGTGATTTGATTCCTTCAACTACAGGTGTAATGGATGCAATAGCTCCTGCCCGCAAATAATCTCCATAAGAAAAACCTCCAGGTATTACAACACCATCAAGATAGCTAAGGTCATCTTTATTCCACCACACATATTCAGCTTCTCCTCCAGAAGATTTAATTACTTGATAAACATCCCTATCACAATTTGAGCCAGGAAATCTAATAATACCAATTTTCATTTTAATCACTTTAATTAAATTTTTTATGTTTTTTATGTTTTAATATTAATTTCATAGTCATGTATTACGGGGTTAGTTAACAATCTCTGACACATGTCATCTACTTTTTTCATTATCTCTGATTTATCTTCTTCTTCCATTTGAAATGTAATTGTGTTATAGCTATTAGTATTCTCTACTTCATAACCTAATAAATCTAAGGCTCTCTCAATTGTACTTGCTTCTGGATTTAACATACCACTTTTAAGTGTGATTTTTACTTCAACATCATATCTCATATAAACCACTATTTTATTTATCTAATTTATAGTCATTATGGAAAAGTTCATAAATTTTAAAATGATAAATTTTAAAATGATAAATTTTAAAATGATAAATTTTAAAATGATAAATTTTAAAATGATAAATTTTAAAATGAT
>JAITPS010000258.1 GCA_031289325.1 Candidatus Methanovirga meridionalis | reverse complement strand
TGATTGAAGTTATATTGATTGAAGTTATATTGATTGAAGTTATATTGATTGAAGTTATATTGATTGAAGTTATATTGATTGAAGTTATATTGATTGAAGTTATATTAATTGAAGTTATATTGATTGAAGTTATATTAATTGAAGTTATATTAATTGAAGTTATATTAATTGAAGTTATATTAATTGAAGTTATATTAATTGAAGTTATATTAATTAAATTAATTAGATGTTGCTCATTTAGAAAAGAAACTAATGTTACTTTTAATAATGTTTTATTGTTTTATAGATTTAATTTAGGAGTGGAATCATGATAGATAGGATAGATAGGAAAAAAGCCATAAAGAATTCTATTGACTATGTTGAGGATGTATATGGATCATTGAATGGACTAAATTTGGAAGAGATTGATATTTCAGATGATGAAAGGTTTTGGTTAATCACATTAGGATGGAATAGAATTAAAAAGGCAACTGGCATTTCCGAACTGGGTAGCATATTTCCTTCAACTGAAAGAGTATATAAGACATTTTATGTAAATTCAAGTAATGGTGAAGTTGAAAAGATGAAAATATGGAATGGTTATAATGGAGAATAATCTTGTTGAAAACTTTTTAAAACAGACACAAAAGAATATTATTCTTGATACAAATATATTTTTACTTCTTTTAATAGGATTAGAGGATAAAAACATTATTAAAAAAATGAAACCAACTAAAATGTTTTCTCCTGATGATTTTGAGAAATTAAAATCTTTGATTTCCCAATATAAGACTATTAGAACTACTCCTCACATTTTAACAGAATTTAGTAATTTAAATAATAAAAAATATTATTATAGGGAAAAGTTATTTAATCGGTTTTACTTTTTAATTAATCGAGGTTATTTAATTGAAGAATCTGTTGATATTAGTAAAATAATTAGTGACGAGAAAACTACTCTTTTAGGTATTGCTGATATAGGCATGAAAATATTATCTTCTGAGAAGGACTATGGAGTCATTACTGCTGACTTAGAACTTTATTTAATCTTATCAAGTAAGAATATTCCTTGTTTAAATTTCAATCATTTAATAAATTAAGTTTTAACAGATTTATTGGTTTTATACTTTGGGTGATAAACTATATATAATAAGATTTTATTTATTATTATTGAAGTAAAGTTCTTAAAAATCTGTTTAAATTTTGTCCAAGATTTAAATTGGTGTATGGTGTTGTATTTAAATATTGGAGAGAGGTGTTGGATAATGATAACTGATGAAAAAATAGAAGAGGAATTAAAAGAGATTGAAGGTAGATTAAAATCATTGAAGAATAGGCATGGAGAAAATGAGAAAGAAAAAGAAGATAGATTAAAAGATTTGGAAAAAAAATTAAATTTTTTAAATGATTCTAAAGAAACTAATATAGGTAAAATTAGTTTAGAGTATGGGAGAGTAGAGCCACAGACAATTATTATTGAAGAATATTATGAACATGATTTCCTTTATTATTAATATTATTTATCATATTTACATTACTAACAAGATAGGTGGATTAGTTATTCAAAATTTAAGAACTTTTCTATAAGAACCATAAATATTATAATGTCTGATTTAAAATATCTTTGGAATATTTTGTTCCTGCTTCTCCAATGATTAGAATTATATCCTTATCATTCGCTTGATTTAAAGCTATTTCAATTCCTTCTTTAACCTGAACTTTCATAGCACCAGTAGTGTTAATTTTTTCATATTCCATTTTATTTTTCAAAGGAATTATCTTAGATTTAATGTGTTTAGAAAAAGTAAAAGCTTTATTAGATACAGGAATAATAATATCTCCATCAGATAATAATTTAGCAATTTCTTTATCTCCTTCATCACCACTTTCAGATGATATTGTATTTACAATGATTAATCTACTATTAAAATCATCAATTTCTTTAATATCATTAATTTCTTGAATAAATTGAGAATTCAAATCTTCTTTAATAGCTAAAACTCCTTGAATAATTGATTTTACACCAGATGGATTATGAGCATAATCTAAAATAATAAGAGGATTTTCATGGATTATTTCAAATCTTCCAGGAACACCATTAAAAGAATTAATTCCATTAACAATGGTTTCAAAGTTTATTCCTTCTAAGTAAGCTCCAGCAGCAGCTCCAAGTGAATTGTATACATGAGCAATTGAACTATTATTAAGATATATTTCTCCTTGATTTTCACCAATGTTTAAAGTGTATTTAATTATATTCCTATTATTTTTATTTTTAACTATTTTAATGTTTGTTGCTTTAACATCTAAATTTGGTTTTTTAAATCCACAAGAACATATATAATTTGTATTATCAAAATAATCTAATTTTTTACCACATTCTGGACATTTTTCTTCCTCATCAAACTTATTTTTAAAATAATCTTTAAATTTATCATCCGCTGTTTTTCCATCTATTCCAAAGAATATAATTTTTCCATTGGTCAATAAATCATAGATATTATTGTTTAAGTTACTTTCATCTTTTAACTTAATAAAACTAGCTAAAAGAGGATCATCACCATTAAGAACTATATTTCTTACAAATTCAAGTATTTCTTTTTTACAATTAACATAATCATTGAAATCTTTTTGAATATGGTCTTTTGAAATGTTTGTAATAATTCCTGTAGTAAGCCCCGAATTTTCACTGGATGTTTTTATTTCTCCTTTATTTCCAAATGTTCCTATTTCAATAACAGCTAAGTCTCCACTTAATCTCGCTTGTAAAGCAGGTATAAATTCATTATTACCCTGAATATTTAATTTATGTTCTGGAACTTTAAGTCCTACTTTTTTTAAAATGTTTTTTAAATAGTTTACAGTACTTGTTTTTCCATTTGTACCTGTAACTCCAAAAACTGGTTTATAACTTTTAAAAAATTTCAAGATTTCTTCAACACCATACATTGGAGCAATGGATAGTTTTTTTAAATTATTAACAAGTTTTTCATTGTTCATCAAACTTGGAGCAATAAAAAAAGAACTTGCTTTTTTAAGTAAATCTTGATTAAGTTCTCCTAATGATAATTCAATACCTTCCTCATTAAAAACATCTTTTAATTTACAATCAGTAGAGCTATCTGAAACCGTGACTTCATAATTATTAGACTTCAAAATTCGAGCCATTAAACTTCCTACTGTTCCACATCCCCCAATAACAACTATTTTACCAGAAAGGGATTTGAAGAATTCAATTGCCTCTAAAACATCACTTTTAACATTATCATAAGCATTTATTAGACCAGGTCCAAGATGAAAAATAATGTCTCCAATATTTGCTATTTCCAGTGCTTTAAACATAGATGCAGGTACTTTATCTGCAATATAAGTTTCAATATCTTTTGTTCCTTCAATTACTTCTAAAGCACCACAATAATCCATAATTTCTGTTGTTTCATTTTTAGCACTTGCAATTAAAACATCACAATATTTAGATAAAATTTCTCCAATTTTCTTCTTATTTCGGGCTGTTAATGTATCAGGGTTATCTAAACTGATTATTAATCGCCCATTAATATCCAAACCACTTAAAAATTTTTCAAAACTTTCAGGGTTATGAACTGCATCTATAAATATGTTAAATCCATTTAAGGTATCTATTTTTTCAAATCTTCCATTTATTCCTTCAAATGTGCTAATTCTTGAAATAGTATAATCTAAATCTAATCCAAAAATAATACTTGATGTTAATGAAGGTAAAACATTTTCAACATTATATAATCCTGGAATGTCTATAGTTATCTCTTTTTCAAAAGGCTCTAAATATTTAGGTTCAAAGTTAGCACAGGAACAAATTATTTTATTACAATTTTTGCAAACAAGAGTATCAAATCCATTACTTCTGATTGTAAAAGTAGAACCATTCATTCCATTTAATTTAATATTCTCTGCAACAATATCATAGTTTACATCTTCATTGTAAAATATCTCATTTTCAAATTCTATTTTTTGAGGTAACTTAAGACCATAAACAATTGTTTTAGATGAAAAACTATTTAATCTTAAACTGATAATTGGATCATCCCCATTGACTATAAAAATCCCATCTTTTTTAAGTAATTTTTCAATAGCTGTGTGTCTATTTATATAATCTTCAAATGAATTAAATTCATTCATATGGTCAGGATGTAAATTAGTTAAAACAGCAGCAGATAATTTTAAACCTTCTGCTAAACGAAGTGTTCCATGAGGAAGTTCAAAAATGCCAATATCTTCCACAATATTATTTTTATTTTCTAAAACATTGTATTGCTTGTTTATACTTTTATTATGATTTATTTTTTTATCATTATTTTGTGAATGATTTTTAATAATCATTTCAACAAGACCTTCAATAACAAAATTATTTTCAATTGAAGAAAAAAAGAGAGTGTTAAATTTTTCTTTTAAAATAAAGTTTATCATATTGGTAGTAGTTGTTTTACCATCAGTTCCAGTAATACCAATCATATAAATATTAATCAGTGAATTTAAAATATCTCCAAAATATTTAAAACCAATAATAGCTAATTTTCCATCATCAGCATAGCTTCTTATTTTTTTAATAAATTCAAGATCTTCTGGAATATTAGGTGAAATAAAAACATGATGAAATGAATTCAAATCGATTGTATCATGACTTCCAAGCTCAAAGATAATGTCTCTTTTTTTAAGAATATTTATCTGTTTTTGACTCTTTTTAGGAAATTTTTCAATTGTATTAATATCATTAACCACCACATTATTTCCTAAAAAATTAAAAAGGTTTGCAACAGGTCGCCCTGCATTACCTCCTCCAACAATAAGAATGTTTTTATTTTTTATCATTAAATACACCAAATTAAGAGTTAACTATTTTTTGATTGAATTTTCGAATGGATTTATAATAATATTTTTATGCTTTAGTTTATCCCATATCTTTAAAACTCGTTTATTATATGGTATTTGATAAATAAAGCTATTAAAAAATTGGCGCCTGCAAATATCATAAATTTTAGCTTTTTCTCGTTCTTATTTCTCTTATTGCTTCTAATGGATTAAATTCATTTGGTGCTTCAATACTACTTATTATATCATCAATATTTTTAGTAGGGTCTGGTTTTACTATAAATCTAATTTTAAATTTATTTGTTGGTTCTTTTTCTATACCTTGTTTTAAATAGTCATTAATTATCTTTGTTTGTGTGGTATCTTTATTAACAGCTATTTGTTTAATTGTATCCATTATTTTAGAATCTATAAATAAGGTGGTTCTATTGTTGGTTTTCATATTTTATCACTTCTTAATTTATTTTATATATTTGCATTGGTATATTATATATTACATGTATATTTTAATTATTAACGTTTTGATAATATATGGTCATTATGAAAAAATTCTTAAATTTGAATAATAAATTTTTTTATTAAATTATTTAATTTTAAATACTATTTTGTAAAAATCCATAATTTTAAATTTTAAATAATATAAACTTAATTTAATTAATATAAATAATTATAAATTAATATCTTTTAATAATACTTATTTTTAAAAATTTATGCCAATATAAAAAGAGGATTGAAATTTAAAATCTGGAATTTGGTTTTTAGGCAGAAAAAATGAGAGTGTCAAAAAGATGAATCTTGAAGTTTTTGGTGTTTGTCAAATCCAACTAATAAGAATTTATTCAAAATTTTCACTCATTATGTTCTTTATAATCAAAAATAATGTTGGTAAAGTTAAAAATCATTAATCAAACTTATAAAATTAAAGTATTATCAAAATGACATACTTGATTTATCATTTTTTAATCAGGAACCAACTTCTTTACACTTCAATAATTCCATTTTTCTATTTTACATTTCACATCAGTTATTGTCCCATTTTTAATTGGTCTATCTTTAAGTGCTAAAGCAATGAGACTTACATCACTATCTTCATAAGGTAAATAGTATTCTTTTTCATGAATTTGTTTAAAACATTCATTGATTAATGAATTTAATGATTTTTTTGGGTATTCACTATACTTTATTTCGACAATAGCTACATGCTCATCATTTTCTTCAATGGTAGCATCAATTGTTCCATGAGCCATGTTTTTTTCTCCGTCGATTTTCATTCCCATTTTATCTAACCAGCTTAGAAAAATAGCTGAATATAATTTCCATTTCTCAGGATTTTTTTACTTAATCTCAAACTAAATGGTATTCTTGAAAGTTTTATTTTTAGTTTTTTAGCTATTTTATCTGATTCACCATTTCTAATCCACATCCACATATCTTTTTGGATTTAAAAAATCACATTCCTGATTGTTATTATTTTTTGATGCTATTGAAAATTCAGGATTTCTTTCACTCATTTTTAATTCCTCATTTAAAATTTGTGTTTTGGTAGTAATTTATGTTTTGGTAGTAGAAATATTTTTAGTTTATATTATCTACAAATTTATTTTTTTTATAATAAGTACATTATGAAAAAGTTCTTAACTTTTAAAATGATAAATTTTTTTATTAAATTATTTAATTTTAAATATTAATTTATAAAAATCTATAACTTTAAATTTTAAATAATATGAATTTATTTTGATTAATATAAATAATTTTAAATTAATATTTTTTAATAATATTTATTTTTTAATAATATTTATTTTTATTTATTTTTATTTATTTTTATTTATTTTTATTTATTTTTATTTATTTTTATTTATTTTTATTTATTTTTATTTATTTTTAAAAAAATTATTTATTAA
>JAITPS010000207.1 GCA_031289325.1 Candidatus Methanovirga meridionalis | reverse complement strand
ATTAAATAGAAATATATTAAATAGAAATATATTAAATAGAAATATATTAAATAGAAATATATTAAATAGAAATATATTAAATAGAAATATATTAAATAGAAATATATTAAATAGAAATTTGTTAAATTAAATGAGTGGTAAATGCCTGATTCTTGTTTTTGAATAATTTAGATTAGATGATTTTTTATCAGCAATCCAATGTAGTTTACATTCACAATCAATGTCTTCAATTAAATTTTGTTTAAGATTTGATTTAATTATAGTATTTTTTAAGATTTTATTGCACTTTTTACAATTGTATGGACCTCGTCTTGATCCAAATCCAGAAGTATCCATAAATGAGGGAATATTTACATTTTTGCTTGTTTCATTTATTATTTCAACCACACTCCATATCCATGGGGGCTGATAACTACCTCTTTTCCATAATTGCTCTACTAAAGTTCCTTTATGTATTGTAGTGGGGGTGAAAGATATTCTATCCACTCCAATTTTTTCACAATACTTAGAAGTTTCAATAGCTTCTTCAATAGCTTCATTTTCATTTGTTAATATGGGTTTAACTAATATATATGCCTTAGACTTTATGTTATAACTATTTTTCAATGATTTTATTATTTTAATACTTTTTTCAAAGTCTTCTTTACTAAATCCTTTATTGATTTTCTCTTCTCTTGTAAAATCATTAGATGTTTCTAATCCAATACTTACTTCAAATAATTTATCTCCTAAATGTGAAAAAACATCTTCTAAAACATCTTTTTTAATATATTCTGGTCGTGACTCAACTACAACTTCCTTAATATATTTGTTTTGAGCTAAATATCTTAAAATTTTATTTCTTGCAATAACAGGAACTTCAATAGGATTTAGGAAACTACCTGAAGCGAATATCTTCACACCAGTATTTTCAGTTAAATCATATTTCTCAAATTCATTCACAAATAATTCAAAGATTTTACCAGCATCTACAGGCTCTAAAAATGAATCAGAAATATAACTACACATAGTACATCCTCCACTATCTCCTAATGCCCATGAACATCCAATAGTAGGTATTATTATAAATATATTTTTTCCAATTCCTGAGTAAAGAAGGTCATCTTGATACCAACTGGTAGCTAACTGCTTAGGACTTCTTTTTTTCATTTTTTCAAATGATTGTGTTCTTATTTTCTTATTTAATTCTTGAATTTCCATTTAAATAACCTAATATTCAATAATTTAAATTATAACTTATCTAAAACATTTTTAGTGAAGTGACTTAGGATTAGATCTGCTCCTGCTCTTTTAATAGATATTAAAGTTTCCATAATCGCATCTTCAGTCAAATAGCCTTTTTCAATACCAGCCTTTAACATGGAGTATTCTCCACTTACATTGTATGTAGCTATTGGAAGATTAAAGTTATCTTTTAATGATTTAATAATATCTAAATATGCTAAAGCAGGTTTTACCATTAAAATATCTGCACCTTCAAATAAATCTAATTCAGCCTCTCTAATAGCTTCACATGCATTTGAAGGATCCATCTGATAAGTTTTTCTGTTTCCAAATGATGGAGCAGAGGATACAGCATCTCTAAATGGATGATAAAATGAAGAAGCATATTTAGCAGAGTAGGACATGATTGCAACATCTTCAAATCCAACATTATCTAATCCATTCCTAATAGCTAAAATTCTTCCATCCATCATATCTGAAGGAGCTACAATATCTACACCAGCTTCACTATGAGATATAGCAACTTTAGATAAGTATTTTAATGTTTCATCGTTTAATATTTTATCTCCATCCACTATTCCACAGTGTCCATGACTTGTGTATTGACATAAACAAACATCGCTTATTACAAGAAGATTTGTTTCTTCTTTAAGCTTTCTTATGGTTTTTTGAACAATACCATTTTTATCATAGGCAGATGAGCCTAATTCATCCTTATTAGATTTTATAGGTATACCAAACACAATCACTGAATTTAATCCTTTTTCCTCAAGCTCTTTTCCAAATAAAACTCCATCATCTATTGAATAACGGTATTCATCAGGCATTGTTGGTATTGGTTCTTTTTGACCATTTTCCAATCTTTCTTTAATAAAAATTGGCTGTATTAAATCTTCTTTATTAACTTTGGTTTCTCGAATCATCTTTCTAATTTTAGGAGATTTTCGTAACCTTCTCATTCTTGTTCTTGGAAAGCTCATTAAAACACCTTTTGAAATATTTATTGATTGTTTAATAACAATATTTTCAATTTAAATATATTGTCTATTTAAACTCTTTTTATTATTATTCTTTATTATTATTCATTCTTTGTTTTCTATTAGTTTATCTAATTTTTCATTAATCATTTTTAATTCTTGTAGTATTAAGATGGGGTATGCTTCTTTGGGTATGTCAGAATTATATATTGTTCTGTATAAGTTGCGTAGTTCTTCTATGGTTTCATTTAGTCTGTCTTCATTAATACTCATCTTTATCATCTTCTTTTTATTATTATTCTTTTTATTATTATTCTTTTTATTATTATTCTTTTTATTATTATTCTTTTTATTATTATTCTTTTTATTATTATTCTTTTTATTATTAT
>JAITPS010000183.1 GCA_031289325.1 Candidatus Methanovirga meridionalis | reverse complement strand
GCTTTGATTTTAAAACCCATATTCTTTAATAATACTAAAAATATGCTTTCTTTAAGCTTCCATCTTTCCCTTTTATTATTAATATTAAGATAATATGGTATTTCTCCAAATTGAATCTCTAAATAGTCAGATAAACTTTCACAATCACCATTTTTAATATCCTCCCATAATTCTTCTCGAAAATCAAGAATATCATCTTCAACTTCACTTAAATAAAAATTTAATAAATTATCCTGATATGCTTTTTCAACCTCAAAATTCGGGATTTTCAGAGAATAAGAAAATTCATTGTTTTCAAAAATCTTTTTTTCCACTGTTAAATAACCAGATTGGAAGAGTAAAGTTGTTTCATTGATATTATTTGGATCTATAGCATCTAACTCTGTTGCTTTTAATACTGTTGGTTTGAAGTAATCTTCAGTGATTTTTCTTTTTTTAAATATTTCTGCTATAAAACTTGGTGTTCCAGTTGAAAACCAAAAACTTTGAAATTCTTTTTGAGATAAAGCATTGAGTGTAGAGTTAGGATTAAAAACCTTGTTTACTCCATCCCAACTATAACCATCATAGAAAAAATCAATCCTCTCTAAGGTCTCTTCATAGCTGTAATTATTTTTATCAGCCATGATTTGTATATGATCACTATAATACTCTTTTAATTACTGTGACTTATACCACAAATATTAGAGTAATCCTCATCTAAGGTAATATCAGTTAGGTTATTAAATTTAGAAAATATTGATGTTTTTGTGAATTTAGTAATTCCAGTAACAAAAACAAACTTAATATGCTTTTCTGTATTTTTTAAAACATTGTAAAAATTCTGTAATATTTTCCTGTTTTCATCAGCTAAGATTGTATTATTTATGTTATCGATTATAGGTGCATCATACTCATCAATTAAAACAACGATTTTTTTCCTTTCATGTTTATGAAGTAATTTAATTAGTTGGGAGAATTTTTTTTCTAATGATAAATCTTTTTTTACTTTGATTTCTTTTTCTTCTGAAATAATATCTATAGTATCTGTAATTGATTTTTTTAACTCTTCAGGTGATGTATTGGTTTCTTCACTCATATTAAGATGAATAACAGTATATGATTTATCCCAATCCCATTTATCATAAATATGGGTATCTTTAAACAATTCCTTTTTTCCTTGAAAAAAACTTTCTAAAGTTGAAAGAAACAATGTTTTACCAAATCTTCTTGGGCGAGAAAGAAAATAATATTTCCTACCTTGATCAATCATTTTCTCTATAAACCCTGTTTTATCCACATAAATTTTATTCTCTTCAATTAAACTACTAAAATTAGCAATCCCTAAAGATAATCTATTCATAATATCTTCTTTCATTCTTAATCTCTATAATTTTTTTAAAATCAGTAGATTTTGAAGACCCATAGCATTTTTCACTCTCTTTCATAACTTAAACATTTCCTATGTTTTCATTAAATTAATATAAAATATAGTATTATTTATAGTCATTATGGAAAAGTTCTTAAATTTTGAACGATAAATTTTTTTATTAACTTATCAAGATCTGAAAAATACAAAAAAATTAATGGAATTTTCATGATAATCAGGCACATTGTTTAAAAAATATTTTTATTAACTATTATATTCTTATAGAATATCGTATTTAGCTGATTTCATTAATTATTAGTTAAATATCATCAAAGGACATTTCATTACTTGCTATTTTTTTTAATATTCCTGAACCAGTTTCTGTGCCTTTAAATATTAAAATATCCCCTTCAAACAATATGGTATCTCTGTTTGGACCATAAATCCAGGATTCTTCTCTTCTAATAGCTATTATCTTCATTCCAGTTCTTGTATTTAAAAATAGTTCACCTAAAGATTTTTGAGAAAGTTCAGAGCCTTTTAAAATTGATGTTCTACTCACTATTTCTTCAGATTCTTCCATAACCATTTTAAATACAGGATGTGGTTTCGATCCTTTTAAAACTAAATCAGCTATGTCTTTTGCAGAATTAGCAATATTTTCTGCAGCTTCAGCTATTTCAAGAAGAACGGTTAGTTTTTCAGCATCTTCACGTGAACGTGCAGCAATAAGTGATTGCAGTTTTATTTCATAATTAAAGCTATTTACTTTATTTTCAAGTTTTAAAACCTCTTCAGCTACTTCTTTATTATTAAATAAAACAGCTGAATAAGCTAAATCAATCATAAGTTCTGATAAATTTTTCATATCAATTAATAAATCTTTAATAGTTGTCAATTCATTCCCACCATTGTCTAATTATAGTCATTGTATAATATTATCATTTAATAATATATAAATTTAAATTTATAAAATAAATCATTTTAAAGGTTTGATTCATTGTTATAGATATTTAATAATAGTCATGCTTTTAAATATTTACTCATTAACTATTAAAAATGCACTCTCTTCTTATCTTTAATAAATCTTCTTTTTTTGTTTTAAGGTCTTCAACTTCCATAAGAATTTCTTTTATTTTAGGTTTAACACACTCTACAACATCTTTTTCATGAATCCAAGTGCAATCTATACAATTCCAAACATTTTTATTTTTAATCCATTTACCACCAGTAGAACCATCACCACATGGATAAAATGGGCAATAACAGAAATCACATTGCTGATTTTCCATTGCATGACAAGAATAATAACCACAAGTTTTATCAGATCCATTAGGACTTTTATTATTTATAAAATTAGTGTAAAACTCTTTTGTTAAAGAGTGTAAATAAGGATCTATAAGTATGGGTTGAGGAGTAATTAACTTATTATTTTCCATATAGGTCATTTTATTTCCAACAATTAAAAGTGTATCTGAATTTAATTCATCACCATTTATATTTACTAATTTATCTATCTTATAATCCATATTATTAACTACACCAATCCAGATATTTTCTCTTTTTAAATCCAATAAAATTTCTTTTATTAGGTTAAAATGTTTTTCTCCTTTATAGATAACTACTACGAAGTTCGCTTTAACACTATTTTCAATTTTCTCTTTAATTTCAGATGAAGGAATTAAACTATAACCTAAGTCAATAGCTGTAAAATCAGTTAAGGGAGCTCCAAGCAAACTCGCCGAATAATTGATGGATGTTGTGGATGGATAAATCTTAAAATCAATCTTATCATACTTACCTAAGTTTTGAAAAAAAAGATTTGCTAATCCAAAAGTTTCAGGATCTTCATAATCTATTAATGTAACCTCTTCATTAAAAGCCAAAGATATTCCAAGTTCAATTAAATAAATTTTATCTTTTACAGTTTCTTTATGTATAATTTTTCCTTCTATGATGTCTTCAATCATTATTAGATTTTTTTCAAACCCAATGATAATCTTAGATTTTTTAAGTGCATTTAAAGCACCAACAGTCATATTTTCTCTATTGGGATCAACTTTAATGATATGTAACATGGTATCTCCTAAGAATCATATAATTTTATATTATCTTAGCTATTCATTTATTTGTTAACTGTGAAATTATTATTTAATTAATGTTCATGACTGAAGTGATTTTAATAGTTGAAATATCAACTTTTACTTTTTTATTGCTTGAGGTTGCAGTTGCAGAAGCAATTATCTTTAAATCAGGCGTACCTTTTATAGTGATACCTCCACTTGAATCATCAACTCCAGAAAATCCAAAAGTGTCGATCTCAATATCAATAGGTTTATTATTTAAACTTTGATAAGATGTGGCATTCATATCATTAATATTTATTCCATCAGCATTAGTAAGATTTTTTAAAGCATCTGCAACATCAAAATTATTGGAGATTTGATAAACATTTGGCTCTTTAGTAAGAACTTTATCAACACTATCAGGGTTAATAATACCTAAAATAGATTGAATTTGCATGTTAATCAATTCTTGCACATTTGGAGATTCAGATGTTACAATTGTATAAGATCCTATCAAACCAGCTTCAAAAAACACTAACATTAAAAATAAGACTAATAAAACTTTAATTGCAGTTCCTATTTTTCCCATTACCTCACCAAGTGTTAATGTTTGTAATTATTTAATATCTTAATAATATTTAATATCTTAATGAATAATAAATATATAGTTAAACATTTCTTATAGGGTTAAGCATTTCAACATTTTTTCATAAAAGAAATAATTTTCCCATAATTTAGTACAAATACATTAATTAATATATCAATTTAATATATCAATTTAATTTAATATATCAATTTAATATAATTAATATTTAGACTACTGACATGCTTTAATTATATGATGATAATATGTGGTCATTATAGAAAAATTTTTAAATTTTGAAGTATAAATTTTTTTACTAAATTATTTAATTTTAAATATTAATTTATAAAAATCTATAATTTTAAATTTTAGTGTATAAAAATCTATAATTTTAAATTTTAAATTAATATAAATAATTTTAAATTATATTTACTATAGAAAAGTTCTTAAATTTTGAATAATAAATTTTTTTATTAAATTATTTAATTTTAAATTTTAATTTATAAAAATCTACAATTTTAAATTTTAAATAATATAAATTTATTTTAGTTAATATAATTAATTTTAAATTAATATAAATAATTTTAAATTAACATATTTCAATAATATTTATTTTTAAAAAATTTATTTATTAATATCTTTATCAAAACCGCTACAATAAAATATAAAGGATAATTTTAAAAATAAAAATAATTTTAAAAATAAAAATAATTTTAAAAATAAAAATAATTTTAAAAATAAAAATAATTTTAAAAATAAAAATAATTTTAAAAATAAAAATAATTTTAA
>JAITPS010000127.1 GCA_031289325.1 Candidatus Methanovirga meridionalis | reverse complement strand
ATTTTTAGTACATTTTTAGTACATTTTTAGTACATTTTTAGTACAATTTTAGTACATTTTTAGTACATTTTTAGTACATTTTTAGTACATTTTTAGTACATTTTTAGTACATTTTTAGTACATTTTTAGTACCTTTTTAGTACATTTTTAGTACATTTTTAGTACATTTTTAGTACATTTTTAGTACATTTTTAGTACATTTTTAGTACAATTATAGAGTGTTACAATTATAGAGCAATAATATTAAAAAGAGTTAAGATTATAATATAAGTAAAAAACCAATAAAAGCAAAAAAAAAGAGAATTGATAGAATGGAAGAAGTAAAATATGAAGGTAAGAGCTTAAACATTGTTGAAGAAAATAAAAAAAGATTAAAAGAAATTTTTCCCCAAATAGTCACAGATGGAAAAATAGATTTTGAAGAATTGAAACAACTCTTAGGAAAAGATATTGAAGATAAAACTGAAAAATATGGTTTCAATTGGTATGGAAAATCAGAAGCTGAAAAATATGCTTATGAAGAATCAACAGGAACTTTAAGACCGTGCAAAGAAGAAAGTAAAAACTGGGATGAAACAGAAAATTTATACATAGAAGGAGACAACTTAGAAGTTTTAAAAATCCTGCAAAATTCATACAGAAACAAAATAAAAATGATTTACATAGATCCACCATACAACACGGGCAAAGATTTCATATACAAAGATAATTTTAAAGATAATTTAAAAAATTACCAAGAAATTACAAATCAAGTTGATGAAGAAGGTAAATCACTATCAACAAATACAGAAGGAACTGGCAGATTTCACACAAATTGGCTTAACATGATGTATCCCCGCTTAATTTTAGCAAGAAAACTATTAACTGATGATGGTGTAATTTTTATAAGTATTGATGATAATGAAGTGAGTAATCTTAAAAAGATTTGTGATGAAATTTTTGGGGAGGAAAATTTAGTTACTATACTAACAATCAAAACTGGAGGACCTGGAGGATTTAAAACTAAAGCAAATAAACCTGTAAAAGTTAAAGAATTCATATTATTATATTCAAAGAACATTATACACTATAATTATATCCCTGCTTATGTTAAAAAAATGGGGATGTGGGATACACATTTTAATAGTTTTTATGACCATGAAAATAATAAATTTTATCCATTAATTGATATTTTAAAAGAAAAAGACATCATTGATAATAATACAAAATTAGGAGATTTATCTCTTACCCATAAAAAATTTAAAGAATTTTATTTAACCAATACTAATAATATTTTTGATACAAAATATTATAAAGAATCTCCTGAAAAGACAAAATCTATTAATAATAAAAATAAAGTTATTATTTATCAAAGAGAAGATGGAAGAAAATTATATTTTCTAAATGGAAGATTGATGAATTTTTTGGAAACATCATATAAACCTGTTGATTCTATTGGAACAAAAACAATTGCCACACCACTATCAGATATATGGGAGGACATACCATATAATAATATTCAAAATGAATCAGATATTCCCACATTTAAGAGTGGGCAAAAACCTTTGAATTTAATTAAACGAATGTTAATCATGACAAACACGAAAAATACAATTATTTTAGATTTTTTCAGTGGTTCATCAACTACTGCACATGCTGTCATAGATTTAAACAACGATGATGATGAAAATAGGAAATTTATAATGGTTCAATTACCAGAACAAATTGATCCTAAATCAGAAGTTTATAAAGCAGGATATAAAAATATTACAGATATTGGTAAAGAAAGAATCCGTAGAGCTGGAGATAAAATATTATCTGAATCTGATAACAAAGACTTAGACATTGGATTTAAAGTTTTTAAATTGGATTCTTCAAATCTTATAAAATGGAATGATAATCCTGATGAGATTCATAAAACCATTGAATCTTATGGTAAAGATAATATTGTTTATGGAAGAAATGACTATGATTTAATTTTTGGTTTCTTATTAGATGAGGGATTAAATTTAAATTCTAAAATTGAAAAAAGGGTTTTAGGTTCAGGTAAAACAGTTTATTCTGTTGAAAATGGAATTTTATTCTTTTGTTTTGATGATGAAATCATGAATGATATTTCTAATGAGTTAATAGAATTGAAAAATGAGTTTGACACTAAACCTATTATTGTTTTTAAGGATAATAGCTTAACGGATTCTGATAAGGCTAATCTTAAAGAAAATCTTTCATCCAATGGTTTTGCTAAATTTGTTACTATTTAACTTAATTTGTTATTATTTATAGTCATTCTGGAAAAATTCTTAAATTTTGGATGATAATTTTTTTTATTAAATTATTTAATTTTAAATATAACTTTATAAAAGTCTATAATTTTAAATTTTAATTAATATAAATTTATTTTGATTAATATAAACAATTTTAAATAAATATATTTTAATAATATTTATTTTTAAAAAAATTATTTATTAAGAAATTTATCAAAGATACTATATTTAATTTTAAATATTAATTTATAAAAAATTTATAATTTCAAATTTTAAATAATATAAACTTATTTTAGTTAATATAACTAATTTTAAATAAATATATTTTAATAATATTTATTTTTAAAAAAATTATTTATTAAGAACTTTATTAAAACTACTATAACTTAATTTGTCACTATTTAACTTAGTTTGTTATTATTTAACTTTGTTTGTTATTATTTAACTTTGTTTGTTATTATTTAACTTTGTTTGTTATTATTTAACTTAATTTGTTATTATTTAACTTAATTTGTTATTATTTAACTTAATTTGTTATTATTTAACTTAATTTGTCACTATTTAACTTAATTTGTTATTATTTAAATATTATCTGGAGTATTATGATGGGAAATGAGTTCAAATCAAAAATGGAGATTAAATTCAATCCAAAATTGAAGTATCAGCAAGATGCAGTTGATAGTATTGTTAGGCTTTTTGAGGGGGAGAATAGTGATTTCACAGAATTTATTATGGATGATGAAAGTTCTTTTAGATTAAATGATACTAATCATTACTCAACTAAAGGTACTGGGAATAGATTAACAATTTCTCATGGTGAAATATTAAAAAATCTTAATAAAATTCAGGAATTACATAAATTACCTGTTAGTAGAACTCTTGGAGATAAACCCATTGATTTTAAAATTGATATGGAAACAGGAACTGGGAAAACGTATGTTTACTTAAAAACTATTTTTGAACTTAATAAAAGATATAACTTTAATAAGTTTATTATTGTTGTTCCAGGAAAAGCTATTAAAGAAGGAGTTAATAAATCTATTAAAATAACTGAAAAACATTTTAAAGAACTAAACTATAATAAAATAGGGAATTATTTTATTTATGATAGTAGTAAAATTACCAATATAAAAAATTTTATTAGAGAAAACAGTATTCAAATAATGATAATAACTATTGATTCCTTTAATAAAGACATTAACAAAATTTATAATGAACATGAAGATTTCAACTGGAGAAAACCTATTGAAATGATTCAACAAACCTTACCCGTTGTTATTATTGATGAACCTCAATCTGTTGTTAGAACGGATAAAGGGAAAAACTCTGTGAAAGAATTGAATCCTATTTTCACATTAAGCTATTCTGCTACACATATAGACAGTCAAAACTTAGTTTATAAATTAGATTCATTTGATGCTTATAAACAAGGTTTAGTTAAAGGAATTGAAGTTGTTTCTGTAGATTCTTTAGATTTTGCTAATATGCCTTATATAAAACTTCTTAAAACAGAAATTTCAAATTCTAAAATCACAGCTCAAGTAGAAATCTATTACTTTAATAATCATAGAACATTGAAGAAAAAATTTCGACTTGAACAAGACGATAATCTTTTTTATAAATCAGGTGAAATAGAAGTCTATAAAAATTATATTGTGGATGAAATAAGTCGTGAAGAAGGTAATGAATACATTACATTTAATAAAATTAAGATAAAAAAAGGAGTTCCTTATGGAGGAACTTATGATTTGAATATAAAAAGAGTTCAAATTAGAAGAACTATAGAAGAACATTTAAAAAAAGAATTAAAACGACTTAAAGAGGGAATTAAAGTTTTAAGTTTATTTTTTATTGATGAAGTAAAAAACTATTGGGATCATGACAAAAACAGCTATGGAAAATATGGTGAAATATTTGAAGAAGAGTATGAAAAACTAATAAAAAAACCAGATTATATGGAGTTAAATGAATATCTTGATTTTGAAACTCCAATTCACGAAGTTCATGATGGATATTTTGCAAAAGACAAAAAGGGTAGAGACATAAACAGTAAAGGAAAAGGTGAAAGTGAAGCCGATGATTCTGCTTATAAAAAAATAATGATAAATAAAGAACAATTATTAAGCATGAATGAAAAATTAAGATTCATTTTCTCCCATTCTGCCCTTAAAGAAGGCTGGGATAACCCAAATGTTTTTCAAATCTGCACCTTAAATGAAACCCAATCTAATGATAAAAAACGACAAGAAATAGGTAGAGGAATGAGACTTTGTGTCAATCAAGACGGTGAAAGAATCACTGATAAACAAACAAATCGTCTCACTGTAATGGCAAATGAGAGTTACAATGCTTTTATTTCATCTCTTCAAGAAGACATGGCTAAAGAATTAGGAATTAAATTCGGAATCATTGAAAAAGAAATGTTTAAAGACATTATCTCTACTCCCGATCATATCACTGATGAGAAACGAGAAGAAAAAATAAGAAAACAAGGATCATTGGAAATTTTCCATGAACTAATATCAAAAAACTACATTAACCAACAAGGACATCCTACAGAAAAATTAAAATATGATTTAAAAGAGAATCAATTCAAAATCGATGATAAATTTAAAGAAATTGAAAATGATATTAGTTATAAAATAGAAAAAAGGATTATTGGCACACCAATTAAAAATGCAAGCGATAAAAAAGAAGTTAAACTTAATGAAGATAATTTTAAAAAATTTATTCAAATATGGAATCTTATAAAACAAAAAACTAATTATTCCATAGACTTTGATACAGATAAATTAATTAGTAAATGTAGTGATGAATTATCCAATATTAATGTAAGTTCTCCAGCTATTTATCTTGAAAAACATTTTTTAGATCTTAAAGAATCTGGAATTGAAGGTAATGAACTAGAATCACTACAAAAAATAAAAATGGAAGATACACCTTTCAAATTACCAAACATTCTAAAAACATTACAACAAGAAACATTTCTAACAAGAAAAACCATATCCCAAACTTTACTTAAAAGCGAATCATTAAATGAATTTAAAAAGAATCCTCAAGAATATAAAGACTTATCTTTAAAAATCATAAACAATGAATTAAATAATCTACTACTAAACCAAATAAAATACACAAAAATTAATGATTACTACTCTCAAGAGATATTTGATCCTTCAGAAGTATATGTTTACATAGAAAATGATGATTATGATGGTGCAAAGGTAGTTAAATCACAACAATCCATTTATAATCTTATTAAATGTGATTCTAAATTTGAAGTGACTTTCGCGAAAAAACTTGAAAAAAACCCTAAAGTCATCACATATACTAAATTACCAAATAAATTCAAGATAAAAACACCTATTGGAAATTATAATCCTGATTGGGCTATTTTAATCAATAAAGATGGTGTGAAAACAATGTATTTTGTTATTGAAACTAAAGGAAATGTAGATGATGGTGCTTTAAGAGGAGATGAAAAAGATAAAATTGACTGTGGAAAAAAACATTTCAAAGCTTTAGACACTAATGTTGTTTTTAAAGAAGTAGATAGTTATGAGGCTTTTATAAATTTAATCGAATAATTTTAATATTATAGATATTAGGGGTATGTTAAATATTAATAATAATATAAAATTATCCATTAAAACAGTTGATATTTATATCGTGTTTGAACTTAATTATCTTGTTTATAGTGATTTTTTAAGAGAAGCTTTAGATGTTCATTATAACCATATAAATAGTATAATTGATAAGTTAAAGATTTCATTTGATTATACATATATTAAATTAAAATACGAAGATAAGACTGTTATACTCGATCCAAATGATATTGTAGTAGCTGCAACTATTAATTAGGTGATTATGTATATTTATGATATTGAATTATTAATTATTGTTCTAATAATTGTATATGGTATTGCTATTACTTCATATACTTTATTAGCTATAATAAATCTTCAAAATAATATTAATAAGTTTTTGATACACGAAAACGGGTGATTATTATGATACCAATACATTTCATAAAATAGCTAAATTAATTGACTGATTTAGTAAATTTAGTATAATATATTAAATAAATTTATAGGAGAAGATGAATAGTTGATGAATATGTAACAGTTAATGTTAAAAATATTAATGATACTAATGGTTATGAGTTTGCTTTAATTAAAAACATATTAAATTCACCTGAAAACCAATATGTTAGTATATATAAATATCATTTATCTGGAGGAGATTATTCTTTTAATAAAAGTAATCCATTAAATAGTTCAAGTGAATTAAAAATAGAATCTCCTGATATAGGTTATCTTATTATAGGTAAAAAAGAAGGTAATATATCACTTGATTATAATTCACTTCAATATTCAGAAAATGGAGATTCAACTGGCTCCGTACATTATATTGTTAATATACAAATAACTAAGAAAAATGTTATTAGTAATTATGTTTTACCTAATGGTAAATTAAATCCTAATGGTGGAACTATTATTCCAGTTACTGTTGTTCCAGATTTTATATTAGATGGACTTAAAAAACCTACTGCTGATGATTTAAAAATCTATTTACAATTCACACCTGTTGATGGGAAAAGTAATATTATATATAGTGCGAATTTTAGTCCTGTAACTAGTAATGCTAATAGTAATACTTATAAAGTTACTACACCTCGTTTACGTGGTGTGATTAATGATGTAAGTGATGGTAATATTTATAATGTTATTACACCTCGTTTACGTGGTGATACTAATTATACAGTTACTGTTAAAGCAGCTATTGATACATATAATGTTAATAATAGTAATGTTAATAATATTATAACTAAGATTAGACCTAAATTCATAGTGTCTAATACTGGTAATAGTAATGGTAATATTGGATTTGCTAAAGATGTAGCATTTAATAATTATGTTACTTATAAATTAGTTAATGAAAATGATAATATCCCATTGGCTAATCAATCTGTAAAATTTGTAGGATTAATTACTACACATACTAATTACAGTTGGTACTGGGATTGGAAAGCCCAGTTAGATAATCCTAATGGTCTTTATTATAATACTACATCACCTTTTAATGGTGTTACAAATGAGAATGGTATTATTAATTTGAATTATAATGCTTTTGGTAATTATGATTTATCTGCTAATATTGTTGAAACTCCTGATATTATAACTGAAAATTATCGTCATCAACCATTACATATTATTAAATTAGCTGGTGAACGTAAACATATTATTACTCATACAGCCAGTAGTGGTGGTTCTGCTACTCCATCTCACTGGACTACTGATAATAATGGATTTGATTTCAGTGCTGATCCTAATTGGGCTTTAGGTTTTATATCTGAAACCAGAATTTGGTTTTATGATTTAGATGGTAATCAAATAGGTAATGAAGAGCATTTTACTTTAGACAGTGGTGATGGTAATAAACATATTATGGTTCCTGCTAATGCTGCTACTATGGATATTGAATGTGGAATTAAAAATGGTGGAGATCACACAACTAAAAAAGGTATTGAAGCTGGTAAAGCTGCTATTAATTATGATGGTACAGCTTTAAATCAGCGAGTACAAAAAATTGTCATGTAATAACAGATACATGGAATAGTGGATATATTAAATTATATGATGGTTTTTAATTAAACCATTTATATTATTCACAAGATGGGGTGTGATCATGAAATTAGTAAAAGTATATATATAAGTTCATGAATATAATATATTGGTGGTGAATTACATAAATAAATTTTTATGGAGGTAAAAATCATGTTTAAAAAAATATTAAGTTTAAGTATAATAGCTTTAATGCTATTAAGTGCAATTGGTATTGCTAATGCTGATTATTATGAAGGACCTGGTTATGAATCCACATTCAATCTATGTAAAGGTGCTTGGAGGGGTCATGTATATGTTTATGATATAAATGAACAATCATATAAAATTGAACACACCCTATATGATAAATATGTTGATGGTTGTTATAGTCGTACTCGTAAATTCACAATTCCTGATACAGCTAAAGGACATACACTATACTTTAAATTAACAAGAACAGATGAGCCTACTGTTGAAGGATATATTTATAATTATTTATGGGGTGAACCAGTAATAATTAATAGTGGATGGGGTACAGATCAAGACCCTGATGGAAATGGCTGGATGAATATTGGGTATCATGGAAGATGGTCTAGTAATGGTAATACTGCATTATGGCAATAGCTTGCTTTATGCTATTACATTTATAATATTAATTGTGGAGGAATGTTATTCATGAATAAAATAATTAAAATATTTGGTTTATTAACCATATTAATTATGGTTTGTTCACCACTCACAAGTGCAAATACTACTATTAGTGGAACGGATCGTTCAATAGGTGCAGTTGCTCAAACAATACCTGATTCTGTTGTTGACCCTAATAATAATAATACTGTTGCTAATTTTATTAAAAGTAAATATCCTAATATTAATAAAGTGGAGATAAGTTTAATATTGGGTTTTATGAGTAAATCACAACAGCAAGGTTTTGATATTTTCGCTGGTTATATTAGTGGAGATCCTACTTATGTTAATTATTATAATAGTGGTAGTCCTTATACTACTGCTGTGATTAATAATTGGTTTGAATGGATAGATGAATATAGTAAACTCGATTTTATTGGTAGAGCTAATTATCTAAATTATAATATGCCAAGTGATGATTTAACTTCTGATATTCTTGATAATGCTTCTGAAGATGAAGTAATTTATATTATAGAAAGAACTCAATCTTATCTTACTAATATTACTTCTGTATCATCTACTTTATCTGATGATCTTGATCATACAAGTAATTTATTTACTAAAGGTAATATTGGTAAAGAAGGTTCTGTTAAAGTTCAAGAAGCCATTACTAATTATAATAGAGGTGTTTCTATTGCTCATTTAGCTTATCAAATAGAACATAGTGATGATGAACCACTAAGTATTGAAAAAATATTGAATAGTGATTTAACTATACCTGAACAAATAGCTACTTTAATTGGGTATCGTGATTTAGCAAATAATTCACTAACTAGAATAGATAAAACTATAACTACAATATCAAGTGCTATTACAGGAGTAAGTGTTGCTGGTGGAATTATTTTTGCGGGTGCTATGCTTATACTTATATTTGGAGCTGCAGCTGGACCTGCATATATTGCCCTAATCCCATTGGGATTAGTAATACTAGCTATTGGTCTTGTTTTAATTGGTTGTGATTGTGGTTTAGAAACTGCTAAGAACAGACTAAATAATGTTAAACACCAAACTCAAGATTTTATCGATACTTTAACACCGATTATTAATACTCTATCGGCTTCTGTATTGGATTGGAAGAAGTATAGTAATTTAAGTATTGATAATGTTACTCTTAGCAGTCCACATAAGGAGGTTTTTGTTGGTGATAGTGTTAATGTGTCTTTCCATGTTGTTAATAATGATATGAATAATAGTAGTATTAGTGATGGTAGGTATAATGTTAGTGTTGGTGGTAGTGATGTATCTTTAGATTTCGTGGATGGTTGGGCTAATTATCTTTATAAAGTGAATCAACCTACTACTAATTTAGCTATTGTTTTTAAGGAGAATTTGGAGGCTAATGATACTCAATCG
>JAITPS010000059.1 GCA_031289325.1 Candidatus Methanovirga meridionalis | reverse complement strand
TGTAATCTTATCCCTGAATTTACCTATCCCTGCATTACCTGTTTCAAAATTTGCTTCTGAATCTATATATTGCGACTTCAATACAAATTCAAATGTACTTACTCCTTCTTCCGTTGATAATATCTCCATATACTCATCTACATACATATTTTTAAAATCATAATACAGACTTTGTATATCTGATAACACTATTTCTATCTTCACATCTTTATATACATCTTCCAATGAATATTCTTTCTTTTCTCCTCCCTCTTCTCCTGCTGATGTTCCATCTTTTCCATCTCTTGATTTTCCTCTTTCCTTATCTTCTTTCAATGGTTTGTACGCTTCAAACCAATTTTTTATCTGATTACAATGTTCTGCACTACTTTTCGGATCTATCTCCTCCCAAATGTCTTCTCCATTATTCTTTTTCGCCAAAATGGTCTTCGTTTTCGTATAAAGAGATTTTATTCCTGTTTTTATTCCGTTATATGCTCCTTTACTTATCTTTGTTATTGTTCCTACATGTTCCCCTTTTATATCCTTTTCACTTTTTATTCCATCTAATT
Source organism: Candidatus Methanovirga meridionalis (assembly GCA_031289325.1). Classification (GTDB taxonomy): domain Archaea; phylum Methanobacteriota; class Methanobacteria; order Methanobacteriales; family Methanobacteriaceae; genus Methanovirga; species Methanovirga meridionalis. The sequence continues at coordinate 11,715 of JAITPS010000059.1, read as the reverse complement.
TTTTTATGTCGTCTGCACTTACACTATTCCCTATTTTTTCAAAAATTCCAAATATTGTATCTGATGTTATATCTGATCTTACTAAACATGTTACTTTTACTTCAAAATCTTTTTCTTTCTTTACTCCCGCCCTATTTTTTTGACTCTCACTATTATATCCTCTATCTTGTACTGTCGCATCTACTCCCTTGAGCTCTATTTTTTTTATCTCGCTATCGTTTAATTTTATTGATTCTGGTATCTTTACACTTACTGTTTCTCCCGTTGGTGTTTTTGCTATAATATCCGGTGTCTTACATTCTTTTTCATATTTTCCTATCCATATCTTAAACTTCATAACTTGTTCCTCCTCATTTTTTAAATTTAAATATTTTTTTTTATTCCCTCACCATTTAATGCATTCCATCAAAAAAACTAATTGTTGTTATGTCCTCTTCAAATGAAAAATATTCCTTCTTTCCTGAATATGTTTGATTATTCTCCCTTTTTACTCCACATACATAAAATCCCCAGTAATTCTCATCCGTATAGGTAAAAAATTTCGTTTCTCCATTACTTATATCATCTAGATCATCTTGCTCAAAATGATCCTCTAGTATTCTTAATATTTCTTGTTCATCTTTTTCCATGTACTCCTCTGCTTTATTCATATAAGTAAATTGCTTTTTTACTTCCTGCTCTTTGTTTTTTAATCTCATCGGTAAAATTTCAGTTTGCGATATCTTTTTTATAAATCCAGAACTATCTCCTGCATGTTCTCCTGTACTCAGTAATATTACTTCTTCCCCCATATAAGTTGTCCCATGCAATGAATAGGGGACTATTGGTATATCATTTTTGACTGATACTTTTATATTCCCTATCTTACTAGAATTTAAGTACCTTATTGCTCCATCTAAACATGATATCTTTAATTGTTCTTCACTTTCTTCTACATTCCTTCGAAAATCTACTCTCTTTCCTGGAATAAATTCTTTCAATATATCGTTGAATATATTTACTTTACATGATTGACCACTTAATTTTACTAAGGAATAATCCGATAGAATATCCATCTCATAATATGAGGTCAAAAACCTTCTAAATACCTCGTATATATCTCCTTTTATTAATTTTATTATTTCATTTTTATTTATTATTATTCCCGGAAATGATTTTATATGTCTTAATATCCCAGCATTATAATAGTTCAAATTCCAGCCATTTACTACTGTCGTTGATAAATCAGATGATTCCTTTTCTTCATTATCGAATTTTGTACGTACTATTGTGTTTTTATTAAATATTTTCCTCTTTAAAAGCTCTGATATTTCCCACATAAAGAAAAAATTATTCTTTACTTTTCCATACATATCGCTTGCTTTGTTTTCATATTCGGCAAATTTTGTCGGAATAACTCGTTCCGATAACACATATTCTTTTTCTAGATTTTCATATATTGCTTTTACTCCATTTTCATCTATGTCTCTAAATATTAGTTCGCTTATGTTAGGAATTAATGTATTTATATCTATTCCCTTTTTCTCCGTATAATATTGTGCCAGTATTATTTTTAAATATTGCATAATTCTATATGTTATATTATTACCTCCAAAACTTTCTTCTGAATTTTCAAAGGTAGTTCGTATATCTATATCATAATTGATATCTCTAGATTGTATTTTGAATACGCAGGACGCCAGATCTGTTGTTCCTCCTCCACAGTCGATTATTAGTGCTTTATATTCTCTATCATCTTCAAATCTCTCTTTTTCTATTTGTTTTTCTATTGAATTATATAGTACTGCTACCCCCTCATCCAAAGCATTTTTCCTTATTATATTGTAATCCGGAAGTATTTCCTCAAACATATTTAAAAATTCATTCTTTAGCTTCACAGGCGTTGTTATATGTACATTTTTAAATTTACATTTGAGCACAAATTCTGCTCTTTTTACTATATATTCTATATATGCCTTTACTATAATTTTTCTCTCTACATACCTTATATCTCCATTCTCATCTACTATTCTCTCTTTCTTATTTATTGATTTTACCCAATTCTTAATCCCATAAAATATACTCCCCGATAGATTATATTCATTTTCTTTCAGCCTATCGTCTACATCATAACCAAATAAATATTGAATATTATCCTCATTAAAGCAATTTTTTATATATACCACTGTTGGAATTACATTCGAATACCCATCTAAACCCTTCGGAAATTTTACATAATTGATTTTATCCACATTTATATGTCCGCTTAAAATTTTGTGCTGTGGTAAATTACTTACATAAAATCTATCTAGATAAATCCCGGCCGTCGTATTTGACGAACCAAAATCAATACAAAGTGGTGTATCTGTAGTCTCTAGATCACTATATATAAAACTATCTAGTGGTATCTGGTAATAATTTAATGACATCGGAGCCGACGCTGTATTATCTTCTTTATAATAAAAATTATATAAAAATTTCTCATCTACTTTATTAAAGAACATCAGTGAATAATTTTGATTTTTTAATCCTTCCAAACGCAAAAATTGTTCATCACTTCTTATGAAAAATGAATTGCTCTCATCTTTGTTTTTGCTCATTTGAAAAATTCCGCAAAGATATTCCCTTCCGTTCATTAAAAATATATTGTTTTCTGAAATGTGTTCAGGTATTGATATTTTATACTCATCTTCATCTGTTAATGACATTCCCTTATAGATTACTATCTTATGTGGAACCTTTATTTTATCTGAATCATTTAATACAAATCCCTTCCTTATATCAAATAATTCTTGTAATCTTTCTATTCCTCCTTCAGTAAATTCTTCTATACTATATACTTTCTCTCTACTCCTAAATTTTAGAATCAGATTTATAAAATCTGCTCTATTTAGATTTTCTATGTATCCTTGGAGCAATTTTTCATCTATACATATTCTCCTTAGATCGTAATGGGTCTTTCTTTTCAATTCATCACGTGTATAATAATGTCTCATCTTTACACCTACCCTCTTAATACTTCTAATATTTCATCTAGATTTGCATACCTTTTTTTGGGTCTATAATTCAATCCTCTTATAAAAATCGTATTTAATTCATCATTATCAGAATCTGTTTTGTATATCTTTCTATGTTTGAGCCAATAAGCCACAGCCATTATGCTATATACATCACTCTGATAAGTCCTTTTTTCATTTGGCTTATATATTTCAGGTGCTGAAAATCCAGGGGTTGCTTGGATATAGATACTTTTTTCTCCTTTCATTGTGGCTGATCCAAAATCTATTAAATATACTTTCCTATCTATTCCACATACTATATTGGATGGTTTTATATCGCAATGTATTATATTTTTATCATGCAGTGCTTTCGTAATAAAGAATAGATTTGTCATTATATATATTTTTTCATGATTGCCCATTTCTCTTTCTTTTGCCATTTGTTTTAATGTTTTTCCATGAATATAGGATAGTTTTAAATAATTTTTTCCTCCACCTATATATTTTGGGATATAGTCAATATCCAAACTTTTTAATATTTGTTTTTCTAGGTTAAATTGTTTTAAAATCTTTTGATATTTTATCATATCATTTAAGCACTCTGGCTTTATTACTTTTAGTATTTCTCTGTGTCCGTTAGGATACATCTCCATATATGTGGAAAATTGCTCTCCTTCATTTAAAAGAATGGTATCCAATTGCTTTTTTTCCAAGCTTTCTTCTCCTTTGCCTTTAATTCTTCCAATATTTTATTAAATTTCCCTCTATCAAAATAATTACTATCTTTTAATGGCTCTATTTTTGATATGGATTCTTTATATATATTTCGAGCTTCTTTGTATTTTTTATCTGCGAACAATGTATCTGCATTGGTTTCTAGTTTTTTAGTATCTATTGCCTTTTGTGTTGCGTCTATTTTCCCCTTTAAATAATCTTGTTGAACTGTATTATTAGTATTTGAAGATACACTATATGCTTCTTCATATTTTTCCTTTGCCATCTGATACTTATCTCCATCTGACAATAGATCTGCTTCCCTCTGAAGAGAATCAGCCATTTTTTGATCATCTTTTAATTTTGTTGATAGATCTTTTGATTTCTTTACAGATTCCATCGCTCTATCATATTCACCATTTTCAGCGTATGTACGTGCCTCATTTAGATATTCTTTACTTTCCAGTGTAAGGCTTTTTTTCATTTCTGTCAGCATCGCTATCCTATCTGTTGTCTCTTGAACTTTTATCTGATCTTTTAGTTCATTATATATATTTCTTGCCATTTCTGTATATATTATTGCACTATTTATATCAGTTGCCTCCACTTCATAGGATTTCCTTTCATACATGAAGGCTTCATTAAATTTTTTATCTCTCACTTTTACCAAAAGATCTGCTTTTTCAGTCACTTCTGCTATTAAATCTACTCTATTATACTTTAAAAATATTATTTTGGAACCAAGATAACCTCTAATAGCATTTTCGATTTCGCTATTTTTCACACTTTCATCAGCTTCCAGTTTTTGTTTATATCCCAACTCCAACGCACTGGATTCTATTATAGAATTATCTAATTTTTCAGAAACATCTTTTATTTTGTCATATTTTATCCCTTTTACATTGTTTATTTGATTCCTTGCATTGGAATAAATCGTGACTGCACTGGCAAAATCGTTGTTATTAAAGGCTTTGTCTGCCTCTTTTATCATTTGCAGCGTCTCTTCCAACAACCCCAATTGTACTATTTTATCATCTACAGAATTGATTTGTTTCCCTAAATTTGTATTAGTTATTTTAGATGAAAATATAAATCTTTCTACAAAATTACTGTTGGAATTATCCAATTTTAATTTCTCATATTCTGATTTACTCATATCAAATTCTGCCAATGCCTGATCAAGTTTTCCGTCTTCTATTGATTTTAACCCTACTTCTTCATGTTTAAAGGCTACTTCATATTTTTTATCTCTTCCTCTTTTATACATATATAGTACAAATAATACTAATAGTATTCCTAATATTAGCAAAAATATGAAAAAATATTTTAAGTAGTTTCTTTTTTTTGTCGTTTGACCGCTTTGGGCTATTTCGTTTATGAAAATACCTGTTATTGTATAATTTGGTAATTTTGTCTCACAATTGGATTTTATTTTATTCTCTAGCTTTCCTATCCATTTCCCGACTGATTCAGATTTTGATAATTCTACCTCTATTTCTGTCTCATCAAGGTTTTCCCATGCTCCATGAGACATCAGCATTATTCTATCTCCATCACTTAAAGGAATAGTGGGTGATACTTCTACTTCTATCTTGTCTACGTCTCCTATAGATTGCGTCAACTTATCTCTTTGGCTATGAAATCTTATTTCTTTATAATCCAATTGATGCATTTCATACATTAAATGCGCTATAGAATTATCTCGACTTTTTTTCTTTACTATTTCATCTCTTATAAAATATATTCTTGCATTCCCTACATTGGCAAAAACACAAGAAGCATAATTTGTTATAAAGACTACTATAGATGCACTCATCCCCCGTTTTTTTCGGTTCTTTCCCTTGACTTCTTTTAGATTTTTATGTGCTCTTAAAATAATCTTTTTTAGAAACCCTCTCGAAAACGTTGGCTTTTCTATAAATTGAGATAATATAGATTCCGAGACCATTTTTGCTGCGTCGTCTCCAAAACCTTCTTCGTCAAACCCATCTGCCACTACCCAACATCCAAAATCATTTAACTCTACATATCCAAAAAAATCACAATTTATACCCTGCTCTCCTTTTCTGGATACAAAAGAAGTTATAAATGCACTTTCTGCCTTTCTTCCAGATTCTTCTTCTATTGGAATTTTATCTGCTTCTTTCATATTTTGTGCATTCTTTTTATTTGAAATTAAGTTCTTACCTCTTTTAGAAATATTTTCAACTTTTCTAATTCCAGTTTCAACTTTTCTCAATTGTCCTAGTGGATTAGCCATTACTTTTCCCCTTTTTATCTTTTTCCTTTATTAGAATTTTCTTCATTTAACTCATATTCTTTGCTCATTTTATCCATTTTCCAATCATAATTGTCCCCGCACAACGCTACAAATACATACTTTGATAGACCTATTTCTATTATATCAAAATCATTTAATAGTCTAGGACCATATACTGCTTCATTTTGTACATATACTAACCCACTTCCTTCTCCCTGAGTTATCATGAATTCTCTGTTTTTGGGATTATAGGCTATCATTGCATGATTTTTTCTTGATACTGTATTATCTCCTTCTAGACATATATCCATGTCTATATCTCTACCTATAAAATTCTTTTCAGATTTTAATTTAAAATCCTTCCCTTTTTCATATCCATTTAGGCAGACAAGCCATCCTACTACCGGGTCTATTTTTAATTCATTTGCCCAATAAGCTACCGTATTATCTGCGTCATCTTCAATATAATCCATTGGCATTTCTTCTCTTTCTTCTACTACTTCCAACCTTTCGCTATTACAATACGGACATTCTTTATATCTCGCTGAATTATATACATGTCCATTTTCACAACGCTTCATTGTACTCATTTTTATTACCTCCACAAGTATAAAATTTTTTATATTTTACTATTTTAATAAAAGTTCTGTAGTTGCTATATATATTATATCTCCACTTTGTACCTTAACTGGTGCATTTCCTATTTTTATTTTCCTATTATCAGAATATTTCTTTATCCCCGTCCCATTTTTTGATCCTAGATCCTCTATATACCAGCCTTTATCTGCCTTATTTAATATCGCATGTTGTTTACTTATTAAAAATGGATATGCTGTATTTGACAAATCTATATCTACTTTTATTCTGCTATTTTTTCCGATCATCATTGAATTAGATCTACCCATAGACCAGATCTTTACATCGTAACCTTCTGTGTTTTTTAATATTATATGTGTTATTACATCTCTTTTTTGTTCTACTTTATATTCTATGTTCTGTACAATTTTTGAATCCCTTACATTTTGTGATCTTTCATACATCAAAATATCTTTTTTTAATCTATAATTTCCTAAAAATAAATCAAATATTAAAAATATGAAAAATACTATCAAAATACCTATAATTACATTCCAAGAAAAATTGTTATAATAAGCCACTATAAACCCTACTATAATCAAAAATATCCACAATAGCCTGATCTTTTTCCTGCTGTTTTCCTCGTTTTTCCTTACTTCCTTATCTTGATATTTCTTTATTTCTCTCTGAATTCTCAAATTATTAAATAATTTCATTTCTTACCCTTCCCCTTTTTTTTATCGAATGAGAAAAAAGATTCAAACATATTATTTACACCTTTTTTCATTGAATCATCTGTTTTTTCTTTAGAAGAAGTTTCCTTTTTAAAAAAATTATCAAACATCTCATCCATATTCTTCTTTGAAAACTGTTCATAGATATCTTGGTATGACGCTCTATCTGTTTCTGTTCCATGTTTTGTTTCCCCACCATTGTAATAATTTTTTCCAAAGGTAGATCTGTCATATTCTGCTCTTTTACTATCGTCTATCAATATTTCATAGGCACTATTTATATTTTTAAACATTTCCTCAGCTTTCTCTTTTTCTTTAGTGCTTACATTTATATACCTGTCCGGATGATATTTTTTTGCCATCTCCCTATATTTTTCTCTTATTTCTTCCTTAGTAGCATTCTTGGGAACTCCCAATGTTTCATATAAGTTCATGATAATCACTCCACGATTAGTAAATTATTTTCTATCTTTTTCATTTTCTCTTTTAATCTACTATTTTTCATTTTTTTAAATATTTTTTCCAAAAGTTTATATATATTTATATTATCTGAATTGCCTTTTTCATTTATATCACTCTGAAGTTTATGCTTTATATATTGCCTTAGAGATTCCCTAGTTATCTGACTATTTATTATAGAATGGCAAAAATATTCGTCAATTTGATCAAATTCTTTCTTTTCGAATATTTCCATCGCATATAATTTCAAAAGGTTATCCGGAAATGATTTACCTGTGGATGTACTCTGAGCTTTTGTGATTTCATTTATTATATTATATTCTTCATTTATTCCTGTAAAGATTGTGATATTCCTTATTATTGCCCCTTCTCTTCTTTTTATTCTCACGATTTCCATTTCATCTTCTTTTTCTTTTATATCAAATGTATGAAATATTTCCATTTGATATAGTGTATATTTTTCTATTTCTATAGATTTACTTGGATGAAATTTTATTTTGAAAATATAATCTCCATCTTCAAAAGGTATATCTATTTCTATTTTATTTGTTATTTTATAATAAAAATTATTCCATTTTACTATACCTTCTCCTATTATAAGCTTATATTCTTTTGCATATAGTTTTATCCCTGATATAATCCCATTTGAATAATCCAAGTATAAAAGTTTTAAATAATCGTAGGGAGAATCTTGTATGTTATTTAATATGTTGCTGTCTAGTATATTCCCACGTTTTAATATCGGGATTTTGTTATCTATTAAAATCAATTTATTTCCTCCATCTTTTAAATAATAAGATATTTCTTACTTTAATTTTGACAAGCAATTACTTTAAAATAACAAGTATTTTATTATTAGTAGTGGGGGATTATTTCAGCCCCCACTATTAATGATTATTCTTCGGCCTTATAACCGCCTTCAATTTTTACATTTTCTATTTTTTCTTTCTTTTGTTTTATCAGAACAGTAAATGTTCCGACACCATCGACAGATGTATAATCTTCTCTGTAGTCGACTACAAATGCGTTTGGATAATTAGCTTTTCTTACCATTATACTACCTGATATTACTTCTAATGTTACATCTCTGTAAGCATCTGAACTTTCTGAAGGTACTAAAGACCAAGTCGCAAGTTTTAATGTGTCATCTGCTGTTTCACCATCTACCGGAGTGATTATTTTCCCCTTTATTTCTAATATTGCGCTCAATTCACTAGCTCTTGCATTTGAATCGTCCGGAGTGTCTGAAATAAATTTTGCTGATACAATGTTGTCCTTATCAAATTTTATTTCTTCACTTTTACCTTTAATTGTTAATTTGATTCCCATATCTAATTCCTCCTTTTTAAAAATAAATTTTTTATTAAAATTAGGTTTCCCTAGTTTTTAGTTATATCCAATTCTAGATTTCTTGCATCCCCATTAAAATTAATATGCAGATGACATCTGGAATCTATTATTTCCATATTTATATCGTCTCCCGGACGTAAAATAGCATTTATACTTTCTTCTTTTTGTTTTTTGAGCCATATACTTTTTTGACTGCTAGGACTATTACTAAAGAAATTTCTTATTTCGTCTTCTTTAAAATCAGTCGTAGCATATCTGAGTACTCTTTCTATATAAGTAGCCGTAGTCGTTTTGTATAGAGGCTCAAATACTCCGTTTTCATCTGTAGCTAATGTTCTGGCCTTATATACTGTAATATTATTTATCACTTTCCCCCTGTCTTGGACATTATCGGATGAAAATACAAATCCAAAATTATTTCTATTGATTACATCTTTAGTATCTGTAGTATACCCGGTTATCTCTTTGGATAAAGATGTGTATAATTTTCTATTATGGTCACTTTCTTCTATATTTATTCTAACTCCTGGTTCTATTGGATCCACTTTTTTGAATCTTTTCTTTAAGAACACAGGACATTGATATGCCGCTACCAAGCCGGCTGCTACATAAGCGCTTTCTACATATACTCCTTCTATCCAGAATTTTATTAGCTCGTCTTTATCTATATCCACTATGTCCTTATCCTTTTGTAGCATTAATTTATAATCTAATATGACTGTAGATTTTTCTTTCGGAATAATGGTAAAATTAGGTAGACAAGGTACTAAATATTCAGAGAATTCTCTATGTCTTAGGTCTTTAGTTTTATCAAGGTATTTGGAAATACCCGTAGTAGCCAAGTTGCTAAATGTCGTATCGTTGCTACCAATTACACTGAAAAAAGTAGTTATTTTATGGTTTTTTAAAATACTCATTGCTACTTGCAAATTTTCGATTGTATTAGTATCTGCTTTATCTTCTTTCTTAGTTCCCAGGAACCTTTCTTTTATAGGCTTTTTAGCTTTTGCTTCCAGATTTATGCTAGGAATAATTCCGTACCAAATAGTATTGGTATAATCTGTTTTTTCATTTACAGTGTTTAAATACACATCTAATGCTTTTTTGTTATCACCTTTTAATAGTATTTCTAAGTTTATATTTGTAATTAATAAAGATGGTGTCATTGCATTTTGATCTTTTCCATATTGTTCAAAAAAAGTTTTAACTCCCATTATTTTTTCTATAAGCGGTTTTATAGATTTGATAAAATCTTCTTGAGCATCTTTATAAAACATTAAATACTGATTATAATTTTTTACTTCTTGTTTCACATCTATTTCACCCAATACTGTTGGCAAAGGTGCAAACGTTCTAGTCACAAGGCTTTTTATATATTCATTTGGATTCTCATTTACGTCCTCATAATCTTGCTCAAAATGTTGTGCAAGAAGAGCATTATTTTTATTATTAGTTATTTGAAGAACATTTTTATCTTGAGGTTTTTCTTCAATAATTTTTAGTTCTCCTTTGTTATCCATTGTCAACATTCCTATTTTTATTTCTTCAGCCTTACCGCCATTCTCAGAACGCCCCATCAAAACTCTGGTTTTTATATCCTCTATAGCAAGAGGTAGCATCCCTAAAATATTATTATAACTTTCAGAAGCTCTTTCAAAAGATATATTTAATTTATCGCCATACTCCAGTTTAATAGGATCTCCCTCTTCCAATTCTTCATATTTATCAAAAAGATATGAAACTTCTCTTCTCAAGACTTTTATATCATCCATAACTTTTTTCGGAGATAGCATATTAAGAATATCCTTAAAATTATAATCAACATTCTTACTACCAGTAGCTTTTTTGCTGTCCAGCAAAGTAATAAGCATTTTAAAGAATGTATTATCCATAGTTAAAAGTATCTCTGTAATGGAATTATCAGGAACTCCATTTGGTTTTACTAAAGAATATTTGATCTTTTGCGTAGCAGAATTATAGAAAGAAAATACACGAGGATTGAACTTTTCTATAAACTCTTCAAAGCTCTTGACCAGAAGATGTTGGTTTATTTCTTGAATTTTTTCATCTGTTAATGCCTGCTCTACGTTACCTATTCCCACCAAGGTCAGAAGATCAAGTTTTTCATCATTAAATGCCTCAAATAAAATTGTCCTATTAAGATTCGGAAAGTTAGTTTCTAACATATTTATTCACTCCTTAGATAAATTTGTATAAGCTTTCATAAAATTACGAGAGCTCTAGTTTTTTCTATACAGGGTGTGGTAAATTTTATCACCACATTCCTTTATAAAATCTCCTTTGCATTAAAAAATACTATTGATGCAATTTAAAGGAGAACTTTATAACTATTTATTTGCAACTACCATTTTTAGTTGGATACCATTCGCAAATACCCATTTTATAAAATTAAATTTTTTATATGTAAAAATGATTATCTATAGACAAAACGAACACAAATACAAGTTTGATTGTCTTTATGTTCGTTTTTCTAGTAGTTGTTAATATTTGATTGTTAGTTTAATTATGCGGTTGTAAATATTTTGTTTTTAAGATAACTAATTGCTTAGTTTTTTGGGATTTCCGTAGTTTTTTTAGTTTTTCAATCTTTAATAAAAATTTCACTCAATATTTTTAGTTTTGT
>JAITPS010000259.1 GCA_031289325.1 Candidatus Methanovirga meridionalis | reverse complement strand
ATTAAAAAAATTAATAAAAAAATTAATAAAAAAATTAATAAAAAAATTAATAAAAAAATTAATAAAAAAATTAATCATCCAAAATTTAAGAACCTTCCTATAGTAGCTATAATATAACAAAACATCTATGGCATGAGTTATATCTATTTAAATCTTGTATTCTGATTAAACAATGTTGATTAAACAAGGCTTATCTCAATTTTATCACTAATAATTGACCATTCTATAATAATTTTATTTACTCCTCTATGTAGTGGAATTATATTGGTTAAATCATTGTAATTACAATTTAGATAAATTTTTTTAATGCCTCCATCCCATAATAAATAATCAAAGTAAACATTTTTAGAATTAAAATTAAGATTGGTATCTTTAGGGATATCTACAATTATTGTTTTTTTAGATCCAGCACCATTGGAATAAATAATATTCACTGCATCAGCGATTTTCACACATTCCGATTTTGTTTTAAGAATGTTTGTCATGTCGATTGAATTATTAACCCCAAATTCTAATGTAGGTAATGTAATAGCTATTAAAATTAAAATAACGGTTAAAACCACTAACAAATATTCAATGGACAATTGACCTTTATTATCTTTAATTAAATTAAAAAATTTTTTATTCATGTTAAAACCTTTATACGATTAAATGAGTTCATTAAACTATTATCACGAAAATTAATTATTAATTAAAATGTTTTTTAAAATAGCTATTAAAAAAGAACATATATCTCCTAATACTATTCCAGATATAAGCCCCATGAATAAAGATGGTCCATACGGTATTGTAACTTTAATATCTATCTTATCTTTAATTAATTCTCTATTTAATAGTTCCTTTAAAAATTCAACTTCATATTGATCTATTCCAGAAGCATATTTTGAATTAGCTATTAATTTATCTATTTTTAAGCTTTTTAAGTTCATTCTAATTTCTTTTTCAAATTCTTTTGGAATCTGTAAATTTTGTATTATCATTCCTTCTTCAATACTACTAATAGGTACGGTTATCATCGATTTATTTAATAGGAAATTTTTTAAATATTTAAATAAATGTATTAATACTTTTGAGAAAATAAAAAGACTAAAAGTAATTAAAAGTAAGTTTAAAGTTTTTATTTCTCCATTTATTCCATTTTTAATATAAATAATTACAAATGAAATAATGAATGACATAATGATCATTTTTAAAGTTTTAAAACTTAAAATATCATTTTTCATGAAGTAAAATGATTTTAATAAATTTTTTTTATTAAATACACTGTTAAGTACATTTGCTTTATCTACTTTTTTAAGAGTGGATACCATTAAATAAAATATTACAAATGGTAAAGATAGAAGTATACTATTTAAAAATATGGTTAATGGGAAAGGATAAATAGCTATTATTGGAATAGAAGTATTTAAAGAGATAATATGGATATTATAGAGCGTTGGTTTAAAAGGTAAGAAAATAGCTATTGCTGTTATTAATTTCACGTCACCTCCACCCCAAAATCCTATTTTCCATAAGTAGTATCCCATTATAAAGGTTATAATACCAAATATTATTGAAAACTCAATATAGTTTATATTCCAGTGCATGATTGATAAGATAATATTAGTAATCAATCCAACTATTATCAAGGAAAAACTTAACTTATTAGGTATAATTCCTTTTTTAATATCATATATTGCTCCAATTAAAGTTCCAGAGCTTATTATTATCACTAAAATAAATGTAATTATCATAACATTCCTCCTTTAAATAATAATTATTTATTAAAATTTAATTTATAATTATTACTTTATTATAATTTTATAAAAAAGTATTATTTAAATCTTTCGATAGGAGGAATCGATGCACAACTCAATTATTCAAATTTTAAATTTTAATTAAAATAGATATTTTCTCTATTAAAATAGACATTTTCTCTATTTAAAAATTAAAAATTATATATAAGTAAAAAATAAGTTATTATATAAATTAAATTAAAAATAAATAAATTTATATTATTATTACAAACAATAAAGAATTTACATCAAGAAAAATTTTTAAAATTTTTAAATGATTTAATTTATATTAGTTTTGATAAAGTTCTTAATAAATAACTTTTTTAAAAATGATTATTATTAAAAAAATGATTATTGTTAAAAAAATGATTATTATTAAAAAACATTAATTTATAATTGTTTATATCAATCAAATTGTATTTATATTATTTAAAATTTAAAATTATGGATTTTTATAAAGTAATATTTAAAATTAAATAATTTAATAAAAAAAATTATTATTCAAAATTTAAGAACTTTGCCATGAGAACTGTAATCAAAATTTAAGAACCATACCATAAGGACTATAATTGAAATTATTTTAAATTGTTTTATTAAATTTAGTAATGTTTTTTATTATCATTTTCATAACTGATTGTAAAACTTATATTTCCTTTTATAAACAGTTATTATCTTAATATTCTATAAATTTATATTAAAAATTCATATTAATCCTAATTATGAAAATATTGAAAATAAAACTAAAATATCAAAAATATCAAAAATTTTAGAAAAATTTAGGTTCTACAAAGTTCAATAAATTTATATGTTGTTGTGTACAATATTTAAATGTGGAACATTTAACTGAAAATCAGATATCGAATCTTTGAAAAATATGTCCTTTGTACAGTACCATATTAACTACAAAAATTTTATTTTATAGATTTATAAATTATAATGTTAAAAAATATATTATAATGGTTTTGATAAAATTTTTAATAAATAACTTTTTTAAAAATAAATACTATTAAAACATCTTAGTTTAAAATTATTTATATTAATTAAAATACATTTATACTCTTTAAAATTTAAAATTATTTATTTATATGAAATTATATTTAAAATTATTTATTTATATGAAATTATATTTAAAATTATTTATTTATATGAGATTATATTTAAAATTATTTATTTATATGAGATTATATTTAAAATTATTTATTTATATAAAATTATATTTAAAATTAAATAATTTAATGAAAAAAATCATCATTTTAGAATATAAGAACCTTTCTATAATGACCATACAATAAAAAAAGTTAAGTAAAATATCATGTTTTATTAATTAATCTTTGAATAATGTGAAATCATGGCATCTAAAAATCATCCAAATAAAGAAACCACTGATAATATTAAATGTTTTATTTGTGATAAATCAATATCTCAAGAGCAAATTATAATAAATCAGAATTCTTACTGTAAAGATTGTGCTGTTGAAGTTTTATTAAATAATAAGAACGATAATAGTCAAAATAATGATATTAAAAACGATAATCTGCAAATAGAGAACAATAAAAAGGCATCAATAAACAATGCGAATAATAATTCTGATATTGAAAAGAAATATGAAAGATATTTAGATGATTTATATTATGATGAAAAAAATGATGGGATAAAAACTAAGAAAAATAAAAAACATGAACCAAATTTAAAAAAACAATTACTATCTTATGAACTGGATCATGGATCTATAGCATCAATCCCACCAGAAAAATCATATTTAAGAAATCCAGACAAAAATTCAATTTTTGGGGGAGATGATAAAAAGCAAGATACTGAAAGAAATAATAATAAATCCAATGAAAGAACATACAATAAAAGTAATAGCTTCAATGATACCGGAAACAATGATTTAACAGATAAATATTATATTAAAACTGAAGCCAACCCTTATCCTAATTTATCAGTTGTTAATAAAAAATCATTGCTTGATGATAACACGAAAAGAGAAATTAAAAAACAATCACCAAATAGAGAAAAAATAAAATCAATTAATAATGAGAATAAACAATCGTTTAATAAAAATAAAAAATCATCTGTTGATAATAAACAACCATCTCTTGAAAATAAAAAAACAATTCCTGAAACTAATAATAAAAAGAGTGTACCTATATCATCACAACATCATAAACTTCATAATAAATCAGTCTTTGATCATGATAATTCAAAATCTAATAAAGATAATGACTCAAAATTTATCATTATCATTATCATTATATTGATAGTTTTCATGCTTTTTATAATAGCTCATGGTATTTCTTTAATAACAGGGCAGTCAATTTTGGATTATTTTAATCAGCTAAAATTATAATTAAGTGATTGCATGTAAAATTTAATAGTAAGTATCTAAATAAAAAAATTAAGTATTTAAAAATTGGATTAATAATTTTCATGGATTTTTAAGTGTTTGTACTGTTTTCCAAGATTTTCTTACAGTATCTGGAAGTTCATCATAACTACATTTCTTTAAAAATTCAATAGTTTTAGGATCACTTGGATAACCTGAACCAATGTTTCCAATTTTCCTATACTCTTTTTTTAATTCATCAATAATTTCATCCCTTCTTTCTTTTGCAATTATTGCTGCTGCTGCAACAGGCAAATAATTATCATCTGCTTTATGTTCTGCTATAACATCCACTTCTGATGATTTTTCTCCAAGAAAAGACATGCACTTCTTTTGAATTCTTTTAGGTTTAACATCAAAGCTATCAAGAATTAATCTATCATATTGATGATCATTTAACTGATTAATTATTTTTTCAACAGCTATTTCCTCAATATTGTTTAAAGTTATAGTTCTTCTTAAAATATCTATATCCTTTGCTTTTACTTCAACAATATTATAATCAAACATTTTCTTTAATTTTCGAGCTAAAACTTTTCTTTTTTGAGGTGTCAATTTTTTAGAATCTTTAACACCCATCCTACTAAGCATAATTTCTTTTTCTTGAGGAATAATTACTCCAGCAACAATTAATGAACCTATGACTGAACCACGCCCTGCTTCATCAATGCCTAAAGTTTTCATGATAACAAATCTCCTTAGTGTTATAGTTATTATGGAAGAGTTCTTAAATTTTGAATAATAAATTTTTTTATAAAATAATAGTTATTATGGAAGAGTTCTTAAATTTTGAAATGGTAATCTTTTTATTAAATTACTTAATTTTAAATATTGTTTCATTAAAATCTATAATTTTAAATTTTAATTTATATAAATGTATTTTAATTAATATAAATGAATTTTAAATAATATAAATGTTTTTTAATTAATATAAATAATTTTAAATAATATAAATGTATTTTAATTAATATAAATGTATTTTACTTAATATAAATGTTTTTTAATTAATATAAATAATTTTAAATAAATATATTTTAAAAAAATTATTTATTAAGAATTTTATCAAACTCATTATATTGAATTTTAAATATTAGTTTATAAAAATCTATAATTTTAAATTTTAAATATTATAAATGTATTTTAAATAATATAAATAAATTTTAAATAATATAAATAAATTTTAAATAATATGAATAAATTTTAAATAATATAAATGTATTTTAAAAAATTTATTATTAAAAAAATTATTTATTAAGAACTTTATCAAAAATACTATAGTTATTTAATTTGAGAATTTATAAATTTTAAAGTGAAACATAATAAGAAATTTTCATCTCCAACAGCAGATAAATAATCGCTTATTTTAGGAACTAAAGGAAAAAAACAAAAAGATCAAATAATTATCCATGAAAAAGGAAAATAATAAAAAAAATGTTGTTTGAAAATACTTTAATAATTATCTAAAAGAAGATAATTATTTGTTTATTTTTATATTATATCTGAGTGTTTTTAGTATTATGTGCTATGAATTATTTGAAACCTGATAATCTAACTTCAGGCTCTAATGCTCTTGGTTCAGCTGCTACAATAGCTGCTCCCTTTGCAACAACAGTCATTGGATCATCCGAAATCTTAATTGGAATTTCAAACTCATCACAAACCCTTTCTTTAAGACCTCTTAATTGTGAACCTCCACCCACAGATAATGAATTGTAATATACACCAGAAATTAATTCTGAAGGTAATCTTTCTAAGACTTGATGTAATGCAACAACAATTTCAGAAATTATTGGTTCTACAGCTTCAGATACTAATTCAGAATCTATTAAAACCTTTTTAGGATGATTTGTTTCAATAGATTTTCCTATAACTTCAATACTTCGAACTTCTAAATCTTTACTATTTTTTACTAATCCAACACTAATTTTAGCCTGTTCTGCTTCATGGATCCCTATATCAACATTGAATTTTTCTTTTACAAGTTTTACAATATTGTTATCAATATCATCTCCACCAAATCTAACAGTTTGGATATCTGTTATTCCTCCTAAAGAGATAATAACTAAATCTGTTGAACCAGCACCAATATCCATTATTAAAATTCCATTAGGTTCTGCAATAGGTAATCCAGCACCAATAGCTGCAGCTAATCCTTCACTAATTACTAAAACATAATCTGCACCAGCTTTTTTTCCAATTTCTTCTGCAGCATTTTTTTCTACTTCAGTTGAGTCTCCTGGAACACCAATAACAATTCTACCAACTTTTTCCCCATCTTTCTTTCCAATTTCCATTGCTTTAATCAATAAAGCTTGTGCTTGAATTATACTTTCAATTACTCCTTTTTTAAGTGGTCTAAGAGCCACAATATCTTCTGGTGTTCTACCTAACATTAGTTTAGCTTCTTCACCAACAGCTAACACTGCTGTGGGATCATCTTTTTTAACAGAAACTACAGATGGAATTTGATATAAATCAAATTTATCGCCTGATGGTTTAGCCACAACTGTATTTAATGTTCCTAAATCAATACCTAAATTATTATTGCTATTTCTAGATGCTTTATTAATCTCGTTGACTTTTGTCACCTTATTTCTACCGAAAAAATCCATTTTATCTTCCTCTAAAGTTTTACATTAATTGAGTATTAGTTATATTCAAAATATTAAAATTAATAAAAATATAGTGTTCTGCATAATTGATGTATTTCATTATTTCATTATTCAAAAAATTTTTGTAAATTATTTTTTCAAATATTAAGATTAGTCTTTTAAATTTAATTTAAAGAAATAAAAATCATTTGTGATTGCAAATATTTAATTGAATTTTATAAAATTTAATATATAAAAATGTTTTTAAGTACAGAAAAACTTCGTTTTTCTAATTGAACAAGTTCAATAATGAGATTTTTAAAATTGCACCATAAGTATTAAATTTTTAATTAAAAAAATCATAATTATTATTTTTAAAAACAGAGAATAAATTCTCCTAAGTTGAAAATAAATTTTCAACAATAAAACAATGAAAATTATTATTCAAAAAATTAGATTAATATTAATTCGAAATTCTTAAAAACAGAGAATAAATTCTCCTAAGTTGAAAATAAATTTTCAACAATATGATATTTAAAAATAATGATTAATTACAAACATTTATTAATTACAAACATTTTTACATCACTATATTTAAAATTATAGATCTTTATAAATTAATATTTAAAATTATAGATCTTTATAAATTAATAT
Organism: Candidatus Methanovirga meridionalis; assembly: GCA_031289325.1. Taxonomy (GTDB): domain Archaea; phylum Methanobacteriota; class Methanobacteria; order Methanobacteriales; family Methanobacteriaceae; genus Methanovirga; species Methanovirga meridionalis. The sequence continues at coordinate 4,094 of JAITPS010000259.1, read as the reverse complement.
TTAAAATTAAATAATTTAATAAAAAATTTATCATTTAAACTTTAAGAACTTTTCCAAAATGACTATATTACAAAAAACACACAAAAAACACATAAAAACACGATTTTCAAATTTTAAGGTTTATACTAAAACATTTGTAAAATTTAATATTAAAATACAATATATAATTATAGTTTAATATAATATTAATTAAATCTAATATATAAATTATACCTTTATTAATAAAAATACATTTTTTATTTATATGCGAAATTTTCTTAATTAAAAATTTAATATTATGTTATAATTTAAAAAATTCAATGTTATAATTTAAAAAATTTCATTATTGAGCTTGTTCAATTAGAAACTGGAAATCTTAGATTTTCCTAAGTTATCTTCGATAACAAATTTTGACTTTCTTTATTGAAATTTTTTATTTTTTCTTCATTTAAATAACATTCCCTACTGTTTATTGGAATTAAAATAATTTTTAATATCCGAGACTTTTTATTAATGTCTTGTTTATTGGAATTAAAATAATTCTTAATATCTAAGACTTTTTATTAATATCTTGTTTATTGGAATTAAAATAACTCTTAATATCTTTAAGACTTTTTATAAATATCTTGTTGGATTTAGCTATTTTTTCAATATCTTTAATATTTTCCTCATTATTTACAGATATAAGAACTATTGATAGTGCAAGATCACTCACATTAAACAATGGTGATATCATAGTTTTTAAAAAATTAGGAAGAAATCCCATGTTGAAATCTGTTTCTATAAATCCTGTTGTTTTATCTTCTAATAAAATTGAAAAATTTGCTTTTATTTTCGTTGCATTTCCAGCGAATTTTTTTATAATTTCTTCTGAACCAACTAAAAACATTAAATTATGTTCATTTGTTACATAAAATGGAGCTATTCTTATGTAAGCTCCTCCTTTATCTTTACTAAGATAACTTAACTCTCTTATATTCTCAGAATATCCAAAAATCAATGTAAAATCAAATTTTTTTTGAATTAAAAATTCTTTAATTACTATATGCTCTCTAAAAACAATTTTCACTCTTTTCTTTGAAGCCAATACAGAATAATTTATTTCATTAATTAATTCTTCATTTCCAATTGTTGCACACCACAATTTTTCTGAATCATTTCCAGAAGAAACTTTTGCAGCCTGTCTTAAATCCTGTATTTTATCATTAATCATGATAATACCTTTTAATAGCCATTTATAATATTTTTTTCTATAGAGATTCCTACTTGAGAGTTCTAAAATGAAATCAGTTTAAATAAGCTATCTTTGTTCTTCCACAATTCAACTCATAATTATTTAACTCATGATTATTCACTTCTATGTTCATTAACAGCACTTGGATTTTGATACAATTAACATTAAATATAATATTATCCAAATCAAATGAAAGTGTAGAACCAGCAAAATTAGGTGGAAGAGACATTTAATAAAATCAAACTAAAATCAACGATCATATTTTGATTTCATGAAGATGGTTCTCCTATTTTTTTAATGCTTGCATTTCTTTATAAGCTTTAATGTTAATTTGACCAGGTATGCTTTTATTTGAAAATTCCTTGAATTTAGTCCAAGTTTTCTCATTTAATTCCGTGTACCTTTGATAATTATTAACAAGCTTTTCTTCATTATTTTCTTCTTTAGTTTTATTCATAATATCAACCTCTATTTTAAATAAATTAAAATTTTTTTAATTAGTATGTATACATTTTTTTTATAATAATATATATTTTTTATAATATAAACTTTTACTAATAGTCAATATGGAAAAGTTCTTAATTTTTAAAAAAATTATTTGTTAAGAACTTTATCAAAACCACAATATTTCAAAACAAAAACAATTTATTTAAATATTATGTGATTTATAAGTAAATTTATGATTTCATGGAATTATTGAGTTTATTTACTCGTTAATTGATATGACTTATTTTTTAGGCCATGTTAACAGTTTTGGAGCCTTAACATCTTTAACTTTATCTTTAAGTAATTGAGGCCAATTTTTTTTATCAAAACCTTTTTGGGCTAAAAATCCAAAAAGCCATCTTGTTAATCCTAATCCAGTACAGCCTGTCCATATTTTATCTTGATGTGCTTCTTTAATAGAAAATCCATGAATAAAGTGAGTTCCATGATTATTTCCTGATACAACAGCTACACCTTTATCTTGACCTGGTACTTTAAGTCTCATTTCATATTTTGGAACTTCTGGGAATTCAATACCTCTGTTTTCTGTTTTTCTACCTTCAAGATAGAATGGATCATCCCCAATTTCTGTATACCATTCAAGCTCTAAATCATTTGCCAGTTGTTGAGACATTTTGACTGTTTGATCCCTTAATTCATTTGTTTGTTCTGGTGTTCCTACCCAAACCATTTCCATTCTTTGAAATTCATGAACTCTGTCAATTCCCTTTGATCCTCCAGATTCCCACCTATATGTCCAACCACTTTTATCATACAATTTTATTGGAAGTTCTTCTCTTTCAATGACTTCATGGGATAAAAATTCGTAAAATGGCTCACATTGTGCAGCGGCCATAACATAATTTGGATCTTTTAATCCTGCTTTAAGTAAATCCATTGGAATTTCGTGAGTGATAGATAATTCATTTTTAAAGTTATTAAAAACTTCTGGATCTCTTTTTGGTGCACTACAGTAATACATACCTTCAGGTAATCCTTCGAGATATCTCATTTTTTTAAGTGTACTAAATGGGATTAATTTTGGAAATAATGCTTCATAAAATCCTAATGGATCAACAATTTTTTCTATAAACAATTGTTCAAATCCTCTTTGCAATGCAGTCATTTGTGGACCATAAAACCACTGACCTCTCCCTGGAAATTCTTTAATCCATCCTAATTCTTTAGCTGCTTTAGTAACATCTTCTTTAAAATAAGTTTTAAATTTAGGACTTTTTGCAATAACTTCTCCTGGAGTGTGTTTATTTATAACTTTAAATGTTAAGTCCTTATCTCCATCAGCTATATTAATTTTATTACTTACTTTATCTTTTTCACTAACCACTTGTTTTATAACACGATTAACTCCTTGTTTTTTAATTGCAGTTTCATCCACATCTTTTAGTGAAATTACTATTTTCTCATCATCATTTTTAATATCTTGAATATACTTTCCAAATTCCTTAGCCGCAACATGATCTACTTCATATTTATCCACAGGGAGTATTACATCATATATTTTAATATTAAATCCTCTAATCCCCAAATGGTATTTATTACCAAGTAATTTAGTTAAAGGATTTTTAAGTCTAAGTAATCCATCATGTGCACGAACTTTAGCTCCAGATTCTATTGTTAAGTTTAAATCACTATTATTTAAATTCCAACTGGTTATTTTTGCTCCTGTGTTTTCTTCACCTAATCTGGTTCCTTTAAGTAAAATTTCTTCATTCGCTTCTTTAATAAATTTTTTTATATCTTCTTTTGCAACCTCAGCATCCTTATTGAAAATAATTGCCCCTTCAAGCATGAATTTCATTTTTCTCACCCATCATTTTTCTCACCCATATAATATTTAATTAAATGGAATATGCAATTAAGTTATTTGTGATAATATCAACATTGTTTATTTTACTTCTCTAAATTATTTATTTTAGTATTCTTATAATACTTATTTTAGTATTCTTATAATACTTATTTTAGTATTCTTATAATACTTATTTTACTATTCTTATAATACTTATTTTAGTATTCTTATAATACTTATTTTAGTATTCTTATAATACTTATTTTAGTATTCTTATAATACTTATTTTACTATTTTTATAATACTTATTTTACTATTCTTATAATAATTTTATTTAAAATTTTCTTAATAGAAAAAATAGAAAAGTATTTTGGTATAGTGGATTTGATAAGGTTTTAAATAAATAACTTTTTTAAAAATAAGTATTTTAAAAATAGATAAACATTATTAAAATATATTAAATAAAAAACATTTATATTACTTTAAAATTATTTATATTACTTTAAAATTATTTATATTACTTTAAAATTATTTATATTACTTTAAAATTATTTATATTACTTTAAAATTATTTATATTACTTTAAAA